>NZ_JAPQLM010000201.1:0-7995 GCF_028981765.1 Wolbachia endosymbiont of Drosophila seguyi | reverse complement strand
GTAATCCTTACCTTTTAATCTGCAGATTGGCGAAAGCAAATACAATAGCTTCAGTTTCATGATAAGGGGGTTGGCGAAGGGTGTCAAGTAACTTTTGCATTTAATCCATTTCTATGGCTTATATAATAATCGTTATTGTAGTATAATTTAGAATAATGCAATAGATACCTAAATGTTTTAGCTATTAATTATATGTTGCACAAAAGCATATATTGCCCTACCATCCAAGTAGGTTAGAAATAAAGAGGTTTTTATGAGTTTTACTTTACCTGAATTACCATACGATAAAACAGCTTTGGAGCCTTATATATCTGCAAAAACCTTAGATTTTCATTATGATAAGCACCATAAAGGATATTTAAATAAACTCAATGAGCTAGTTGAAAATACGGATTATCAACATGTAAAAATTGAGGAATTAATAACAAAAGTGCATGGTAATAGCGGCAACTTGCCTATATTTAATAATGCAGCACAAGTTTGGAACCATACTTTTTATTGGAATTCAATGAAAAAAAATGGTGGTGGTAAGCCTAAAGATGGTAGTCTTCTAGCAAAAAAAATTCAAGACGATATCGGTGGCTTTGATAAATTTTATGAAGAATTTTCGAGTCATGGAGTAAGCCAGTTTGGCAGTGGATGGGTATGGTTAGTGCTCGAAAAAGGTAGGTTAGGAAAGCTCAAAATCACCAAGACTCCAAATGCAGATTTGCCAATAATTTATGGCCAAGTGCCACTACTCACTATGGATGTGTGGGAGCACGCCTATTATTTAGATTGTCAAAACCGTAGAATTGACTACATAAAAGTTTTCCTTGATCATTTGATTAATTGGGATTTTGCAGAAGAGAACTTAGAAGAATATATGAGATGAATATACCCCGGGTAGCAAAATTAGATAATGGTCTGCGCATAATAACTGAGCAGGTGCGTGATATTGATTCCGTAGCTTTAAGCATACGAGTTGGTGTTGGCAGTAGAGCAGAAAGTGCAAAGCAAAATGGAATATCCCATTTTTTAGAACACATGGCTTTCAAAGGGACGAAGACAAGAACTGCCTTTGAAATTGCAAAAGCTTTTGATGACATAGGTGGAGTTTTCAACGCTAGCACCGGTAGGGAAAGCACCACCTATTATGCAAAAGTCCTCAAGAAAGACATAAAAACTGGTATTGATATATTAATAGATATATTGATGAATTCCACGTTTCCAGAAGATGAATTGGAACGTGAGAAGGGTGTTGTAATACAAGAGATTTTTCAAACTAATGATTCACCAAGTGACATTATTTTCGACAAATATTTTGAAGCAGCTTATAAAGACCAACCATTTGGTAGGTCAATCTTAGGCACGCAAAATACTGTAAAATCTTTTACTCGAGGAGATCTAGATAATTACATAAATGAGCATTACTTTGGTGAGAATATGCTATTTGCCGTTGCAGGAAATGTTGAACATGAAGAAGTTGTTGCATTAACCAAAGATTTTCTCTCAAAGATTCATTCTAAAAAGCTGAAAAAAAGCCAAAATGCGAGCTGTACTGGTGGTGAGTATTTAGAACATCGTAAATTAGATCAGGTACACTTGCTAATTGGTCTACCTAGTGTTTCTCGCCATGACGATAAATATCACACGTTTCAAGTGCTTGATTCTATATTAGGGAGCGGAATGTCATCACGTTTATTTCAGGAAGTAAGGGAAAAGCAGGGATTAGCTTACTCTGTTTATTCATTTAATTCCAGCTATACTAATACAGGAATGTTTTCCATTTTTGCTGGTACAGACAGTAGTAACTTAGATAAGCTTTTAAAATCTATAACGACAGAGTTGAAGAAGTTGTCTACAGATGATCTGAAGGAAGAAGAAGTAAATAGAGTGAAAGAGCGAGTAAAATCCCAAATTTTAATGTCACGCGAAAGTGTTAGCTCACGTGCTGAAACATTGGGACACTACTACGGTAACTATAATAGGTACATCAGTAAAAATGAATTAATAGAAAAAATTAGTGCAGTTACCACTGCTAACGTAAAAAAAGCAGCAGAAGAATTGTTATCTCAGCATGAAAAAACCACTCTAGCTGCAATTGGAGAAATTGAATCATTGCCAAGTTACGATAAAGTGGTTTCTATGCTTAAAGCTTAGTGTACCTTAATTATGTTGCTTAAGCTCACTAAAAAGTTCAATGAACGGTTGCAAAATCCTTTCTATAAAAAGTTTGCTTTCTGGTTCATCGCGTATATTACTTATCAGTTTATTCAAAGTTTTCTCGCTGTTTCGTAAAAATAAATAGCTTTCTACTGCTTGCACACCAGACAAGACAGTCAAAATTCCTCCTATCACTAGACAAGCAGCTATAGCAGGTACGGTACCCACTGCAATTGCAGTTGCGATTAATGATAACCCAGCTAAGAATGTAACGGCTGAAACGCAAAACGCTATTTGATGTTTTTCTTTATTGTTAACCATAAATACCTCACAAAAACTATATTTTTAACATACCAGTGTTGTCATGTATTGTCAAGTTTTTAAAGAAGATTAAAAAATGCAACGCACATGTGCAAAAAACGCTAACTATGGATTAGCCAAGGAAGAAAGAGTAGGAAGAGGAAGGCTTTTTCTGTTTTAGGGAATATAAAATAAGCGTAGAAAAATATGAACTAGGTGTATAATTCACAGTGTAGTGGTGTCTCACTAATCCAATTATTTTTCTCCCGATCTAGCCTATCATCTAATATAGCCTGCCTTATTGATGCCATTAACTTATTCATAAAGAAAATATTATGAATGGTAACGAGCGTGTAAGCCAGGAGCTCTTTAGCTTTCAGTAAATGGTGTATATAAGCTCTTGAATGTTTTCTGCAGGTAAAACATAAACAGTCACTTTCAATTGGGTTGTTGTCCAGCTCAAATCGTTGATTCCGCAAATTAATATGCTCTTTGCACTTTGAAGAAATAGAATTTCTGTTTTTTACTTTAACAAGTGCGCCACCATGCCTTGCTAAGCGGGTTGGATGCACGCAATCAAACGTGTCAATTCCAAGCTCTACTCCGCGAAAGATGTCCACAATTCCACCAATACCAAGCAAATGAGTAGGCCTGTCTTTTTTCAGGTGGTCCATAGTGAAAGAAACTACATCATGCATCTGCTCTTTACTTTGACCAAGTGATCCACCTATTGCTTGACCAAAAAATGGTAAATCGTTGATAAAATCACAACTTTCTCTACGTAAATCTTGATACACTCCGCCTTGACTAATTCCATACAGTGCCTGCTTGCCATTATTGTTTTTTTCAAATTCATTTAAAGAACGTTCAGCCCATCTGTGGCTCATGAGCATTGATTTTGCTGTGTATTCTTTGCTTACGTGAAATGGAGTGCATTCATCTAAAACTAGGATTAAATCTGCACCTAATTTCTGTTGAATTTGTACAGATTTTTCAGGAGTTAAGCAATAAATTTTACCATTAATGTAAGAACGGAAAATTGCCCCATCCTCATTAATTTTGATCAAAGTTTTTTGTTTTGTTCTTATTCCTTTTATCTCTTCCGAAACTGATCCGTGGCCTAAGCTAAATATCTGATATCCACCTGAGTCAGTTAGCATTGGCCCATTCCATCCTATCATCTTGCGCAAACCACCAAGTTTTGCAACAGTATTCTCTCCTGGTTGAAGCATTAGGTGATAGGTGTTGGAAAGTATGATTTGGGTACCAGCTTCACTTATTCTTTCAATATCTGCAGCTTTAATTGCAGCTTTTGTTGCGCAGAATATAAAAGCGGGGGTTTCTACGCTTCCATTTGGAGTTTTAATTGTTCCAACTCTTGCAGAACCTGATTGCTTGATTCTCTTGAATGAAAATTCTTCTTTCATCTATTTGCCTGAAAGTTCTGTTATGATGTTTTCTACTTTCTCAGGAGTAAGATTTTCATAGAAGTCATTATTGATCTGCACAACGGGAGCATTAACGCATGCACCTAGGCATTCAACTTCTTTTAAAGTGAACAAATTATCTTTAGTAGTCTCACCGATATTGATTCCAAGTTTTTTTTTAAAGGTATTTAAAACTTCTTCACTATTGCACAACCAGCAAGGAGTTGTTCTACAAATTTGTATTAGATATTTGCCTACTGGTTTTAAATTATACATGGTGTAAAAATTTGCCACTTCATATACACGAATATGTGGAATATGCAGCATATCAGCAACATAACGCATAGCAGATTCAGAAACCCATCCGCATTGCTCTTGAATCAGATATAGTAAAGGCATAACAGCACTACCTTCTCTACCTTTGGGATACATCTCTATAAACTTTCCCGCTTTCTTGAGGTTTTCTGATGTAAAACTAAACTGCTCTTCTTTTTCTATCATTCATGAGACTCGTGTAAACTTTAACAGATTATACCTGTAGAACCAATGATTGCAATTGTTGGTTTTTTGAGAAATAGCATAAAGCTTCTTAGCCCTCTTCAAGCTTATATTTACCTTTTAGTATAAAATATTATATTAATTTTTTAATTTTAGTTAAAATTTTCATTGACATTAACACACAGGAGTAATCATAATAGCATTTTATTAATATTTTAAATAAAATTATGTCTATATTAAGAAGATTGCTCGGGATCAACTCAAATACACCGGAAATTAAAGAAGCGATAGGTTTTAATCCAACAAACGTAGAATTAATTGAGGGGAATGGAGTTGCTTACGGACTCAGCTATCAAGATAATGGTAATGGGAGCAGTAAAGTAAAATTACTTATTAGTCCATTATATCAATCAAAAACATACGAATGTGGTACAAATATCAGCGTAGCAAATGAATTCAAAGATCAATTATCTCTCACATTAATAGAAGATTCAGCTGAAATAGATAAAGTTGGAGTTATCTTTCCTGAAGAAGGAATTAGCGAAGAAGGAGAAAAATGCGTTAAAGGCTTATCTTTTAACACTTACGGAATTAAACAATCAGTTAATACTCCTTCAGTTGAACATTTAGATAAAAGAAAATTACAAAAGAATATTGATAATAATAGTCTTGCAAATGTGGGCAATAGTTACTTTCAACCAAGAGCAGTGAAAGTTGGTAATGGTGACGTAATTGTAATCGCCCATAACTTAAAGGATCAAACTTTAGTTTCTTGGTACTTAAAGTCAAGCGAGAGCGGAAAATTTAAGGTATTGACTGGAGAAAAAGGTGTTACAGAAAGAAAATTGTTCAATTTTGATAATCAGGAGCAATTGGCATTAAATGGAAACACGATGCTTTATTCGCAAGTGAGCAAAAGGATTACTAAGGAAAATCAAGAGGTGAGAAAAACACGTATTTTTAAATTTGATATGGCTAAAGTGATTCAGGGTCTGAAGGATAGAGTTAATGGCTTTTTACTTGGTAATCGAAAAGGTCAAATAGATAATAAAGCACTATCTCTTTCTAGAGAACATGAAATAAGCTTTTTGCAGTATGTTGAACAAACGGAAGGAAATGATCTAGTTGCTTTTCTTGAAAATGACCAATCAGCTAATGAGCAGAGGTTACATATAGCAACTCTACTTAAAAATGGATCAGTGTCAGATTTTCCTATCTATCAATTTACAGATCCTATAGAGCAATTATATATTAAAGGCAACGGTCAGGGTGGTTTTATCGTAACTGCGGTAAGTGGAGAAAATATTGTAACTTTTAATCAAAACGGCTCTGGAAAATCTTCTGAAGCAACAATAATACCGGCAAATAGCATCAAAACTCTCAGTGATTTTGTTAATATCATTAACGGTCGATTAACGCCAGATATTATTTCTAGTAGTACCGTAGCTCCTATAACTGTTGCAGAAACGGTTGTGACTTCTAAGAAGACGCCGACTGCTGCAATTACTAGCACAGCAGAAACCGACGCTGTGAAGACTACTAAATTGACAACGGAAGCCGTTGCACCTACTTCTACAATGAATAAACCTTCAACAGAGTCAACGACTCAAACAAGTACAGTAACAGTGGAGCCAACAACAGCAACAAAAACAACTGCTACTTCACAAGCAACCACGATTACTGCAACGTCAACTAATGTGCCTTCGGAAACTGAAATAAGTACTGTAAAACCTACAGCAGCGACTGGTGCGTCGACTTCTACGATGAGTAAACCTTCAACAGAGTCAACGACTCAAACAAGTACAGTAACAGTGAAGCCAACAACAGAAGCCGTTGCACCTACTTCTACAACGAATAAACCTTCAACAGAGTCAACGACTCAAACAAGCACAGTAACAGTGGAACCAACTGCGCCAACAACAAGCTCAGAGAAAACTACACAAACAGTATTTAGTATACCAAGTACTAGAACAAAAGAGTCAACAACTCCTATATTCACCACGACTTTACTTCCTCAGTCTACTTCTTCACCACAACCTACTCAACTTGCTATAGGGTCTAATAAGGCAGGAATGATAGGGGGATCTTTGGTTGGAGCAATAGGTATTGTTGGAATTATAGGATTCATAGCATATAGATATGTTAAGGGTCGTAATGCTGCTCCTGTATTAGAACTAACTGATTTGGGTTATAGAAGGCGATCATCTTCAAGTAGCGATGAAGAAATTTTTACCACTGGTAACAGAATGCGAACTATATATCAATCTGAAACAGTGCTAAATAGTATATCAGTAGAAAGTAGTAGTCGATCAAGAAGTAGCTCATCGTCTTCAAGCGGTGGACCAGGCTCTTGACTAACTGAAGCGGAGTCTAAAAGTGAAAAAAGCTTATCTTGGGATAGTGATGATGTGCCGGAATATCACCTTTAGCTATTTGTCTAAATGTTTTTAATATGTAGACTGTTAGGAAATTGTCTTTTGCTTTTGTGATTTTCATGTTAAAGTATAATTCCTAGGTGAAATAAGTAGCTGCTGTTGTGTGATAAACATAGCAGAGGAAAGTCCGGGCTCCAAGGAAAAATAGTGACGGGTAATGCCCGCCGGAGGTAACTCCAGTTATAGGGCTACAGAAAATTACCGCCTAAAATATTTTTAGGTAAGGGTGAAAAGGTGTGGTAAGAGCACACCATGGCAATGGCAACATTGGTAGTCGAGTAACCAACACTAGGAGCAAGATTAAATAGAAGTAGATTTTATGTTTTCCTCATATCTACTCGGGTAAATCGCATGCGGTAAATGGTAACATTTACTCCAGATAAATAGCTACATAAACAGAACTCGGCTTATATTTCGCCTAGGCGTTCACATGATACGTGCGATATAAGCCATGCTATATTTAAATGTGTAGGCATTTCATGCGTTGTCCTTCACTTGTTCTGCTTGATAGCCATCACTACTTTCGCCTACATTAACATTAGAATATTCATCATCATCAATATACTCTTTCAGAACATACCCTCTGCCCCAAACGGTTTCTATGTGGCTTTTTCCATCATTTGCACTTTCAAGTTTCTTACGTAATTTGCACATAAAAACATCAACTATCTTGTTATCTGAAGGTTCATCCAAGCCATTGTAAAGATGATTTAAGAACATTTCTTTTGTTAGTACTGTTCCTTTACGCAGTGCTAGCAATTCTATCATAGAATACTCTTTATTAGTAAGGTGAACCGTTTTACCTTTCACCTCAACAACCCTGTGATCAAAATTGATATTTATATTACCAATCTTTATCACCGATTCAGGATGGCCTTTAGTACGACGCACTATGGCCTTAATTCGAGCTAATAACTCGCTTTTATGAAATGGCTTGGTTAAGTAATCATCGGCACCATACCCGAGTCCTTTAGCTTTGTGATTGACAGCGGATATGCATGAAAGTATTAAGACAGGAACTTTGATTTTTGCACTTCTTAGTCTTAACAATATATCATATCCGTCAATATCACCAGGTAAGTGTATATCTAAAATAACTAGGTCATAGTAATCTCCGTTTGAGGAAAACCGTCAACGTGGGTGAGTGGGAAAGAGAGATAGCGAGGGCGAGAGAACTTAGCACCGCTTAG
>NZ_JAPQLM010000200.1:0-5942 GCF_028981765.1 Wolbachia endosymbiont of Drosophila seguyi | reverse complement strand
CTAGCTATGAGTAGGGTTATGTTAAAGAGGGAATATGCTTGAATTTACTAGTTTCCGGACAACCTCTTAGGCTACTTTCACATTGATATTGCTGAAGTTAGAGCACTTTCTTAATATAATCCTTATCTCCAAACAATAAACCTGCAAGTTTCTTAGCTAGACTTGGTTTTAATGTCAAAAAAACTTGCTTTTAGACACTAACAGTTATATATTTTAATAAATCAGGGTTGTATACAAAATGAAGAGCTTAAAGGAATTATCCTTAAGAATTAAGAATATTAGGTCTGTACAGAAAACCACGAAAATAATGCAAATGGTTTCTGCAGCAAAGTTGTTACAAAGCCAAAAGAAGTTATTAAATTCAAAATTATATGTATCTAAGCTGCATAACATTATTTTTTCATTAATGCTATCAGTTGATCAAGAATTACTGGCAAAAATTCTAAATGTCAGTAACGACGGTTCTTACCTAGTATTCATTATTGCGTCTGATCGTGGCTTGTGCGGCAACTTTAACTCTTCTATTGTCAAATTTAGTCAAGAGCGTGTAAATAAGTCAATCGCAAATGGCAAAAAAGTAGATATTGTATTTCTTGGTAAAAAAGCTTTTGATGTAGGTAAAAATAGATTTGACTCTAAAAGTATCTTAAAAATTGAAAATAGTAAGGGAATCACGTTAAAGCACGTAGAAGCTTTGGTTGATGGTATAGATTTAAGTAAATACGATAAAGTTAAAGTTTTTTATAGTAAATTCTATAATACCTTCACGCAAAAACCAATGTTGGAAACAATAAAACCATGGAGTAAAGACTCATCCTTGATTGATAGCTCTCTGGCTGGTCCAACAACAGATTACGGCTATGAGTATGAACCACAAAATATTGAATTTATTTTAAAATCTTTGGTTCAAGATTACGTTGTAATTGCTCTTTACTCTGCTTTACTTGAAAGTGCAACGAGTGAGAATAGTGCTAGAATGGTTGCTATGGAATCAGCAAACAGAAACACTAAAGAGATACTGAACAAATTAGCATTGCTTTATAATCGTTCTCGTCAAGCAGCGATTACGACTGATTTAATTGAAGTTATAGGTGGTGCAGAATCTTTATAGAAATCTAAGGAATAGAAAATGAATATATTAAATATTGCAGCAGATATTACTAAACTAATAAAAAAGCAAAATCAAGATGCGGAAGTTACAATATATGAAACTAATAAGACTTCAGTTTCTCAGCGTCTATCAAAAATTGAGCAAATATCACAATCTAAAAATTGCACTGTAGGAATCAGAGCTATAGCAGGTAAAAACAAAGCTGCGTATATTTCTACAAACGATTTGAATAATCTGAGTGATACAGTAAGCCAAGTGGTAGAAATGGCAAAGAATGCGCCAGAAGATCCTTGCATTAATTTTGCTGTAAATGGTAGTAATTATATCTCTTCTGCAGATTTAAGTATCTCAGATAATAATGTTGTAACCGTTGATAACCTAAAAGAAATTGCTGAAGCTGCAGAAAATTCAGCCCTTGCACATAAGAGTATCACTAATTCTGAAGGAGCCTCTTCTTCATACGCTTTAGTGAATACAGTATTATCGACTGTTTCTGGTTTTATTGGCTCGTTTAGTAAATCAACCTTTGCTAATCAGGTCTCTGTTGTTGCTGGAAGAGAAAGTGAAATGAAGGTTGGTTACGATTATGATATAGCATGTAATTTTAGTGATTTAAAGTTGCCAGAGTTAATGGGAAAAGAAGCAGCAAAAAGAGCAGTTGATCAATTGAATTCACGTACAATGAAAACTGGTAAATTTCCAGTTATTTTTGAAAAAAGAGCAGCAAAAGGGCTAGTAAAAAGTTTTGCTTCTGCTATAAATGGGAGCAGTATTATAAGCAACAGTTCTTTCTTGAGGGGTAGTTTAAACGCTCAGATTTTCAACGATAGAATTAATATTATCGATGATCCATTGTTGCCAAGAGGCATAGCATCGAGACCATTTGATGGAGAAGGGATAACTAGCAAGAAAAATATATTTGTAAAAAACGGAATATTACAAAATTGGATTTTAGACTTATACTCGGCTAGAAAATTAGACTCAGAAACAACCGGAGGTGCAACTCGTGCAAGTAATGCTGCAGTTATTCCTGCAGCTAGTAACCTCTACATTGAGAATGGTGATGTATCGTTTGAAGAATTAATTCAGGAAGTGAAAGAGGGAATATATGTAACTGATTTATTTGGTTTTGGTGTCAATTTAATCAATGGCGATTACAGCCAAGGCGCTTCCGGATTTTTTATAGAAAATGGAAAAATAACGTATCCAATACATGAGATTACCATTGCTAGCAATTTGAAGGATATGTTTAGCAATTTAGTCGTTGCAGATGATCTAACTTTTTGTGGGCAATTTAATTCACCAACGATTAAAGTTAGCGAAATGACGGTTGCAGGTTCGCTTAACGATTAAAAAATTTATTTGCATCAAGTACAACAATTGTGTATTATTGTCATGTAATGTTAAGAATAGACTATGGAGTATAAAGGTTTAGTTTCAATAGCTAAGCTTAAAGCATTCTCAATCGTAATTTCAAAGTTTTTCATCACATTAGTAATGTTAGTTAATAATTTAGGAGTTGTTTAAATGGAATTTGGTAATGTAAAATGGTTTAATGCCGAAAAAGGCTATGGTTTCATCAAGCCAGAAGGTAAAGGGGGTGACGTTTTTGTACATATTAGCACATTGGAACGTTCGGGAATAAGACCTGAGGCACTTAAAGGAGAGAATAAAGAGAAGGGAATAAAAGGAGAAAGGGTGAGTTATGAGGTTAAAGAGGAGCGCGGTAGAAACGGAGAAGATAAAAAATCTGCAATAAATTTAAGATTGGAAGATTAATCTATTATGAAGTCTTTTAACAGGATTAACGTATTGTGAATAATTTTCATGAGATGGGTCTCCCAGCTTCGCTTAGACAAGCTCTAGATAAAAATAATCTTTTCGTCCCAACTCCGATTCAAATACAAGCGATTCCCTTAGCGCTACAAGGTAAAGATATTCTCGGATCTGCTCAAACGGGGACTGGAAAAACTTTAGCATTTGCTATTCCGTTGGTTGCTAAGTTGCTGAATGAGCCTAACACTGGTTCAGCTTTAGTCATCGTGCCAACCAGAGAGCTTGCGCATCAGGTAACAAATGAGATAAGAAAACTCTTATCTCAAAATTCTGCACTAAGGGTCGCTTTGTTGATTGGTGGTGAGCCTATTTTTAGGCAGCTAAATCAGCTTCAGAAAAAACCACAAATTGTAATAGGTACTCCTGGTCGTATTATAGACCATATTGAGCGTAAAACTTTGATTACTCGCAATGTTAGCGTTCTTGTGCTTGATGAAACGGATCGTATGTTTGATATGGGCTTTGGAGTTCAGATTGAAGAAATTATGAAGCATTTGCCTAAAATAAGGCAAACTCTTATGTTTTCTGCAACTCTTCCTGGAGATATAGTAAAACTTGCTGAGAAGTACCTTAATCGACCAGAACGTATTTCTGTTGATTGTGAGGTTACAACTTCTGTAAAAATTAAGCAAGAAATTGTTTATGCATCAGAATCAGAAAAATATGAAAAGCTTGTTACACAACTATGTCAGCGCGAAGGATCAATCATTATCTTTGTCAAAACAAAGCGAGGAGCGGATCAGCTAGCTAACAGATTGCACAAAGATGACTATAGCGCTTTAGCAATTCATGGTGATTTAAGGCAGCACAAGCGCGAAAGGGTCATTAATTCTTTTCGTCGTGGCCGTAATCAAATCATGGTTGCAACAGATGTTGCTTCTCGCGGCCTTGATATTTCCCACATTCAACATGTTATCAATTATGATGCACCACAATCGCAAGCTGACTATATTCATCGTATAGGTAGAACTGCACGCGCTGGAGCTGAAGGGTATGCGCTATCTTTTGTTACACCTCAAGATAAGAGAAGACTGCCTGCACTGGCAGACAAAGAAGGAGAGCTAAATTTTGATTGTAGTGTGCAATTTAAAAAACGTAACAGCAAAAAGGTCTTTAAAAGGCCAAGTACGTTAAAGACTAAATACGGTAGAAAAAAGATCAATGCATTTAAGAAGAAAAGCAGAGTACTAGAAAAAGCGTATTAAATAGGATTTACCTACAATTTGATAAGCGTAAAACTCGTCATTCCGCTACTCATTAGCGGAATCTATGCTGAGATATTGCGGTGCTATGACGTAGATCCAGAGTGGGATTCAAATTGGCTACAGCGAACTGCTGGATTTCAATTTTTTTAATAATTGTGTGCTATTCATTATATATGAGTTCCCACTTTTAAAGAGAATAGGAGATGATTTCCAAAAACTTAGAGGCAAGTTTGAATAGAGCACTATTCATTGCTTCTAATTTTAATCTTAAATATGCGAAAGTAGAACATTTATTGCTGGCGTTAACTAAAGACGTGGATGTAAATTACGTTTTATCAAGATGTAATATCAGAGCCGATGAAATCATCAGTATGGATAACATTCTATCAAGATGCAATATTAAGGCTAATGATTATAATAATATAAAAGGGTTTTTACAAAGCAGTTCTGAATTGATTATCAGTGGAGTTAAACCTAGCTCAATGTTTCAATGCATAATACACAGAGCAATAATACGGGCTCATAGCTTGGGGAAAAAAGAAATAAATGGAGCAAGTGTTCTAGTAGAAATTTTGTCTGGGCAAGATTTATACGTTGAAGATCTATTGCAGAAACAAAGTGCGAAAGATTCCAATTTGATTTACCACATATCTAACATGAAATACTCTAACGATATAGATGAATACACCACTAATCATAAAGTAAAACTTGATAAAAATAATGATGCTCCTACTACAGTAAATAAAGGTGAGCTACTAAAAGATGAGGAAATTCTACAAAGTTATTGTAAAAATTTAAATGACTATGCAAGAAGCAAAAAAATAGATTATGTTATTGGTCGTGATTATGAATTAAATCGCACTATAGAAATATTATTGAGGCGTAGAAAAAACAACCCTTTATATGTTGGAGATCCAGGTGTTGGCAAAACCACAATAGTTGAGGGTTTGGTACTCAAAATCATTGAAAACAGTGTTCCAAGTGCGCTCAGGTCCAGTATAATTTATGCTTTGGATTTAGGGTCACTCCTTGCAGGGACACGCTATAGAGGTGATTTTGAAGAGAGAATAAAATCTATAATAAAAGCGATTGAGGCAAAACCAGGTGCTATCCTTTTTATTGACGAAATACACACTATCATTGGAGCAGGTTCTACAAGTGGTAGCTTTCTTGATGCAGGTAACCTACTCAAACCTGCGCTTGCAAGAGGTACACTGCGTTGTATAGGTGCAACTACATATAGAGAATACAGCAATAGTTTTGAAAAAGATAAAGCATTAGCGAGGAGGTTTCAAAAAATTAATGTTAAGGAATCTTCTGTTAACGAAACGATAAAGATACTAGATGGTATAAAGCACTACTATGAAGGGTATCATGGAGTATATTATACAAAGAATGCCATTAGGTCTGCGGCTGAACTTTCGCATAAGTATATTACTGGGCGAATATTACCTGATAAAGCGGTTGATGTTATTGATGAGGCAGGGGCATATTGTAAATTGCTAAGAAACAGGGGTAAAATTGTAAATAGTAGAGATATTAAGAATACCATTACTAGAATTACAAATGTGCCTTGCGGATCTGAATCTGATGATTTGCAGAAAGTAAAGTCTTTAAAAGCTAATCTAGAGAAGGTGATTTTTGGCCAAGAGCAGGCAATAGAATCTCTTGTTAATTCTATTAAAATTGCTAAATCTGGGTTGAGAAATTACAATAAGCCTTTAGAGGTTGTCCGGAAACAAGTAAAAGGCTATAATATCTGAAATTTTAGTACGGGGTAAAGATGAGAA
>NZ_JAPQLM010000199.1:0-2739 GCF_028981765.1 Wolbachia endosymbiont of Drosophila seguyi | reverse complement strand
CGCCAAATACATTAAGTTTTTTGTCATTAATCCACTGCAGAGATTGCGAAGATAAATAAATAGCTTCAGTGTTATAATAAGGGGGCTGGCGAAGCTTGTCAAGGAAGTTTTTATGATTTATCTAACGAACTTTACACTTGCTAAAGTTGTACCATCTTGGTAACTTTAACTGAAAGAAGTTATTTTTTATCCAATATGAAAAAAGCCTTTATATTCACATCCTTAATAGCAATTATATTGATAGTTATTACTTATTTATACAGAAACGACGGAACTAATGACTCACAAGTGGTAAATGTTTATTCATCGCGCAAAGAAGAATTAGTACGTACTTTGTTTGATGAATTCACGAAAAATACAGGTATTAAAGTACGTTACATCATTGATGATTATTCTCAGCTACTTTCACGAATGGAAAACGGTGGTGAAGCTGACTTATTTTTGACTGCTGATGCAATCAACTTAATTCTAGCAAAAAAAAGAGGACTTTTATCTCAAGTAGATTCAGAGGTTTTAAAAAGTGTTATACCTGCAAGATTTAGAGACAGTGAAGATTATTGGTTTGGTCTTACAAAAAGAGCTAGGATATTGGTTTACAATAAAGAGTCAGTAGACCCTAAGGACTTAAGTACTTATGAAGATTTAGCAAATGAAAAATGGAAAGGAAAAATATTAGTGCGTTCTTCTACAAGTCCATATAACAGATCGTTAATTGCTTTTATGATTGCAAATAATGGTTTTGAAAAGACGAAAGAATGGGTAAGCGGAATTGTGAGCAATATGGCAAGAAAACCAAGTGGTGGTGATACTGATCAAATTTACGCCGTCGCAGCGGGTGAGGGAGATGTTGCAATAGTAAACAGCTACTACTTTGCGAGAATTCTTTCATCAGAAAATAAAAAGAATGTTGCAGACAAGCTAGGGGCTTTTTTTCCTAATCGCAACGATCACGGTGTAATGGTAAACATCAGTGGTGCAGCAGTAACAAAAAACGCAAAAAACAGGGAAAATGCTATAGTCTTATTGGAATTTTTAGTAAGCAAGCAGGCTCAAGAGTTATACGCTAAAAAAAACCAAGAATATCCTATTATTGAAGGCGTTGAAACTTCCGATATACTAAAATCTTGGGGAAATTATTCACAAAGTGATTTGCCTCTAAGTGAACTTGAGAAGCATCTTTTTGAGGCTGTGATGATAGCGGATGAGTGTAAGTGGAAGTAATCCCCAGCGCCACTAAACATTGGGATGAAAGATTTATGCTAATATACCTTACTCTTGACTCGCTGAACTTTTTCTTCCTTCTAACTTAATTTTGACTTTACTATCTTTTTCCGTTCTTTCACCAAAACAATTGCTGCACAAGAAGTCTATTGAAAAAAGGTAATAAGAAAGTAGAATAGGTTCAAGTAGTTGAAAAGGAAACTATGAACAAGAGAAGGAATTTGTTAAACATCTCAGACCTTACAGTCGATGATGTAGAAAATATAACTAAGTTGGCCAACCAGTACCTTAAAAAAGAAGTTGCAAATAGTCATATCTTGGAAAATAAGACAGTAATAAATTTATTCTTTGAAGATTCAACGCGTACACTTGCGTCTTTTGAAATAGCAGCAAAAAGCCTTGGAGCAAATGTTGTAACTTTGCCAATAAGATCTTCTTCTATTAACAAGGGAGAAGATCTAAAAGACATGATCAAAACATTAAATGCAATGAATCCTGATTACATAATAATCAGGCATAAAAGTAGTGGTATCATTAATACACTGGCAAAGTATGTTAACTGCTCGCTAATCAATGCAGGCGATGGAAGTAGTGAACATCCAACTCAAGCTCTTGCAGACTATCTTGTAATCAGCAATCACAAAAAGCAAATAAAGGACCTCAAAGTTGTGATATGTGGAGATATTCTGCACAGTAGAGTTGCAAGATCAAATATAAGATTGCTAAAAATGTTTGGAGCAGAGATAAACTTGGTCGCACCACCAACTTTGATTTGTAAGCATTTTCCTGAAGTAGATTCAGTCCATTATTCATTAATTGAAGGTATAAAGGATGCTGACGTAATTATGCTTTTGAGATTGCAGAAAGAGCGCATGAATAATAGTTCTTCAGAGAAAGAATATTTTTATTTGTATGGACTTGATTCACAAAAGCTATCATACGCAAAACCAGATGCGATTGTTATGCACCCAGGGCCAATAAACAGAGGGATTGAGATTAGCAGCGATGTAGCAGATTGTGTTATTTTACAGCAAGTAGAATTTGGATTGGCAATACGTAAGGCAGTGTTGCACTATTATAGGCCTTGCTAATATTAAAAGATGCTACACAACTAATGCAAAAAGGGGGGGCATGAAATGACAAGGCTTGTAAATGGTTTGAGAATGGCCATTAAGATGTTAAGGCCGAGGATATGGTGTGGAAGTTTTTACGAAAGCCTGAAGTCAATCAACAACCTTGCAGAACGGCAAATTAGACGGCTATCGTAAAAACAGCTTTTTCACCTGGTCGGAACATGGAGAAAGATTTGTGGAAAGAATGTTGTCGATATTTTTGACATCACGTCTCAATGGCCAAAATCCCTTCCAAAAGTTACGACTGCTTAGTTCTTTATTCATTCTCACAATCCGTGAACGGTTACAACCTAGATTCCAGTGGGCTTTGTTGCCTCGCTAGCTATGATGGATTAAAGATAAAAAAGATAGGGAATATCAGTAGCTTATTATTCTGGTATTTATA
>NZ_JAPQLM010000198.1:0-5260 GCF_028981765.1 Wolbachia endosymbiont of Drosophila seguyi | reverse complement strand
ATAGTAACCCTGACTAAAAACCACCGTAAATACTTCATTAGGGCTATACACAAAAGTCTTTATTCTACTATCTATAGAAATAGGCTCATTATAATTAATGGATGCGTTTAAATTGCCACTTACAAGTAAAGCTAAAACTAATAATATCCTATACATATTCATCATCTACTCTATATGAAATAACTTGAAATCCTAATGGGTTAATATATCTTTGCTGATCATCCATTTCAAGCGATGCATATCTATATGACATAATAACTATCTTATTTTTTCTCGTAGAACTTCCATCTTTCCGTGTAAATTCCACAAAAAATCTCACCTGAAGAGCATCGTTACCCAACTTTTGAATTGAGCGAATTTTAAATTCACTTTTGGTATCTGAATATAAATTAAAAAGATCATCCATATTCTGCGATCCTACATAATTTCTAAATTCATTATACACATCAGGTGAGGAAAACAACCTCACCTTTGTATAATAGTTATAATTATAATGATATGGATCAAAAACCTCCCTTGCTTTTATATACTCTGAAATAAAATAATCGTTTAGCGCTTCATCTGCAGAATACTGTTTTACTGTGACAGGATCAACCAATTGCACTATTCCTGATTTCTTGTCAATTTCTATAACAAATGGCTCAATAGTGCTACTTGTGCTAATTTTAAATATGACTAATATGCTGATAGAGATCGTTGCTAATAATATTAATGCAAATAAAAGTAGAATATTCCTTTGAGCAATAACTGTGCTGTAGCGGTTTGAATTCCAATTTATATCCTTATCTAAGGATTCAGTATTTTTTTCTCGCTTAAAAAATCTTAGCATTTTAGTATTCCTAAAAATCTTAACTTATGTTAATAAACATAGCAAATTAACAAAGTAGTTACAGCAAAAAAGCTAAAAAACTCTTAATCTATGGCCTAATTTACCAAACTTTGTCTCCATATATGAATCGTTATATTTATTACGTTCCACAATAAGTGGTAGACACTTTGTAACTCCTATACCACTACTTTCCAATTCTGACAATTTCCTATCATTGTTTGTAAGTAATTGGATTTTGTTAATGTTCAATTTCTTAAGCATTTTAGCTGCAACAGCAAAACTCCTTTCATCATCTTCAAAACCCAATATTCTATTTGCATCAACAGTATCAAGATTATGTCCTCTTTGCATACTGTACGCTCTTAACTTATTAGTTAAACCAATGCCTCTTCCATCTTGCATCAAATACAATATAATACCACTTCCAGAGTCAGCTATCATTTGAATTGCTTGATGTAACTGACTTCTGCAATCGCATGACAAGCTATCTAACAAGTCACCCGTATAGCACGAAGAATGAATTCTCACTAATGGTTCGTCATCTTTATCTGGATTGCCAATGATAATTGCATGATGTTCTCTTCCACCACTTTCGGTTCTATAAGATATGATATTTACTTCTTGAGTCTGTTTTAAAAATAATGATGTTTTGCACACTTCATATACATCCTGATTTTCTTGAAAATTATTTATGAATGACGTGTCCAGTGCAATAACGTCATTTTTCTCGCACCAATTTCGCATTTCATGGTTATTCTCAAAAGTCATATCAGCCACTAACGCGTATGGCAATAATTCTGAGAACTTAAGCAAGGCAATAGCACATTCATCTATTGTCTTTGAGCATTGCAACTCTTTTATGCAATCTTCCTTTGAACAGTTTATTAAATAGAGCAGTTCATCAAAATTATTCACCAACAGACGTTTGCTGTTATGTTCTTTATTCTGAGATATGTATTTTACCTTACTTGAAGTTAAAGTAACATATACATTACTTGATGTAAGCTTGTATTGATTAAATAAATCTCTTTCTAAAGCCTCAGCAGCAGCAAACAATAGGTAATTACTTTCATCATATATTACAATTGGCCGACCGCGCCTGATTTCGCTGATAGCTCTTTCTACCTTATTGCTACTCTGATTTCCTATAAACATTTTTACCCATATTAAACAGCGATAAAAACTGGTGCGGCCGAGAAGACTTGAACTTCCAAGGCCTTATGAGCCACAGCGACCTCAACGCTGCGTGTCTACCAATTCCACCACGGCCGCACTATATTCTAGTTTTTATATAATTATTTTAAATTACTTAATCATTTTAGAATTTTTCATCTAGAGTGTCAATCTGATACTAGAATAATTTAGAAATTGTTTGTATAATTTGATTATGAATTTTGTGATTATAAGTTTTAATCATTTAAGATAACCTTACTACTAATTTTTAACTTAGGTTTTTATACAAATGAATATAGCTAATATCTTTATTTTTTTAGCTCTCTCTCTTATAACTAGCTTTCATTTCGTCCATGCACAAATATTATACACATGGTCTCAAGTTATCCCAGAAAATAAACTAAGCATACGCGCAATTACGGACAATGACATGTGTCCCATTGTTTATGTTGATGGCGAGGAAACAGAAATGCTGAATCGCAGCTCAATTAACAATGGTGGTCATAACGAAACAGTTTGTGAACTGACAGTACAAACAAGTGCCAAAAACATTAGTATTGAGGATCTACGGGTTCCTATATTACCAAAAAAGGTTAATAAAATTGCTTTCATTGGTGACACGGGCTGTAGAATAAATATGTTATTTCAGCAGGAATGTAATTCGGTAGATAGCTGGCCTTTAAAAAAAAATTTAGATTCAATCGCCCTTCATAAACCAGATTTAATTATCCATGTTGGTGATTATCATTATAGACAAACAAAATGTAGAAATACAAAAAAGTGTGGCGATATTTATGGATATAATAAAGAAGTTTGGTACGCTGATTGGTTTGAGCCTGCAAAGGATATTTTATCACAATCCCCTTTCCTTTTTGTTCGTGGAAACCATGAGAGTTGTGATAGAGCTTATGAAGGATGGTTCAGGTATCTAGATTCATACCCCTTTTCGTCTGAAAAATGTGGAAACTTCGTTTCTAGTTGGTCCTTAGATGCTGGACCGATGAAATTTTTTATCTTCGACTCTTCATCCGGTGAGGATATTTTTACAACCCAAAGCACAATTGATGCTTTTGAGAGGCAATTTGATAAATTGATACAAAATAGTTCTGACAAGCCCATGTGGTTTTTAACTCATAAACCGCTTTGGAGATCTCCAAAAAAAGAATTTTTGACATTAAAAAGCCATGGTAATCTTACACAAATCGAAGCTTTTGGAGATAAATTTCCAAGCAATGTTACTACCATAGTTTCTGGCCACATTCATATAGCCCAGATTTTATTAATGGATAATGTTCCAGACCAAATTATAGTTGGAAACGGTGGTGCATCATTACACGCTCAAGATCAAGAATCTGTTTATCAAAATGTAGAATTTGACTATTCAAATGGTAAAAACTACTTAGCACACGAGGTTAGAAACTTTTTTGGCTTTGGCTTTGCAATACTAAATTTAGATGATCACGAATTTACCTTCTATAATCAACACAATAAGGAAATGTATTCTGCGAAGCTAACAGAAGATTTTAAACTTAAACGGATTAAAACTATAGTCGATTCATTTTAGGATTTGTTATTAGCTATTTTAAAAACGCTACTTAAACATTTTTTTTAATCGATTGATTTCATCAGCAAATTTTGAGTCGGTCTTTATAAAATTTTCTACTTGTTTTACTGCATGTATAACAGTAGCATGGTCTCTGCCACCAAAGTTTCTCCCAATATCTGGTAGGCTTTTTTGCGTAAATTTTTTGGCAAAATACATAGCTATTTGTCTTGGCCTTGCAAGACTGCGAAGCCTTCTATTGGATTGCATATCTGCAACCTTTATATTGAAAAATTCAGCTACTTTCTTTTGTATTTCTTCTATTGTGACTGACCTATGATTTGACCTAAGAAGATCGATTAGGGTTTCACTAGCTGATTCTACCGTCATACTTCTTCCAATTAATGAGGTATGGGTAACCTTATTTAATGCTCCTTCTAATTCTCTTATATTAGATTTTATGTTCCTTGCTAAAAACTCTAGGACATCTTTCGGAACATACATATTCATCTGCTCCACTTTTGCCTGCAATATACCAAGCCTTAATTCAAAAGTTGTTTCATTAATATCTGCCACCAACCCCCAACCGAGTCGTGATTTTATTCTTTCTTCCACTCCATCAAGATCACTAGGAGACCTATCAGCTGATATAACCAATTGTTTATTTTGGTCTATCAATGCATTGAAAGTGTGAAAAAATTCTTCTTGTGTACTATCTTTACCACTGATAAATTGCACATCATCTACCATCAATACATCTACTGATCTAAATTGCTCTTTAAATAACATAATATCTTTGCTTCGCAGCGCTGTAATATATTGGTACATGAATTTCTCTGCTGATAAATACACCACTTTTCTTTTTGCTGATGGGGAATTGACTATGTGCC
Organism: Wolbachia endosymbiont of Drosophila seguyi; assembly: GCF_028981765.1. Classification (NCBI taxonomy): domain Bacteria; kingdom Pseudomonadati; phylum Pseudomonadota; class Alphaproteobacteria; order Rickettsiales; family Anaplasmataceae; genus Wolbachia; species Wolbachia endosymbiont of Drosophila seguyi. Next base: position 825 of record NZ_JAPQLM010000198.1, on the reverse strand, counting down.
AAGCTATAGCATGCATTAGATGTGTTTTACCAAGTCCCACTCCACCATATAGAAACAAAGGATTGCTGCCTAATATTGGATCTATAGATTCTGCCACACGCTTTGCCGCCGTAAATGCTAATTCATTTGGCTTTCCCACTACAAAATTATCAAAGGTGAACCTTGGATCCAGCGGCGAACCAAGATTATGATTACTTTCCTCTCTGTTTTTTAGTATAACATTAAAATTTGAATTCCTCTCCTCAATTACTTGAATATCAATAGAACGTATACTTTTATCTTCGCTTTGCCATAATGATAATATTTTTTTCATGTAATGAACTGTAATCCACTCTTTTATAAACCTTGTTGACACGGATAAAAGAACTTCCCCATTTCTGCTACTGACAAATTTTAGTGAACTCAGCCAGCTATTATATGTTGCTTCTCCATAAAGATTATAAAGACAATTTTGGATTTTTTCCCAAGTAACATTGTGATCCGTTACTGTAATAATCTGATCAAAAAACATAGTAGAAACCTTAGGGCTAGTTAAGTTCATATACCACACCAAGAAAAAAGCAATAATTAGAAAATATAAGATAATCAATAGCTTACTGCAAAATGAAAAGCTAATACTACTTAATACATACTAAAAATTATGGTGATTTTTTGATGGGTTGTAAAGGGTATAAAAACATTAAAATTGATCATTTTTATTTCAAAAAAATGAAAAATTTGTAAATGTCGCTTGTATCGAGGATTAGAAGCATGCTATTAAAAACAGTAATACATTATGTATAAATAAGATGTTAAATTTACTGGCAAATAAGTAAAGTATTCATA
>NZ_JAPQLM010000197.1:0-1284 GCF_028981765.1 Wolbachia endosymbiont of Drosophila seguyi | reverse complement strand
CAGCCTGTTCATCAAGAATACGTTTTATTTCCTGTTCATAGGCAATAAATTCTTTTTCTGACCAGTTGAATCTATTTAGCTCTTCATAGGCCTTTTTAATTATTACATCACTACCTATTATTTTTTCCAGCTCTTCTTCACTAGTCTCATCTGCATATCGAAAAAAATAAACCCATTTTTCAACTATATTTTCCAACTGATCTTCCTTATTCTTTGGAAATTTTGGCAACTCAATAAATATAAAATAGAAATCTTTTAGATCATGCTCATTAGTGTCTTCATCTCGAATAGTATGCTTTGATTTGTACTCAGATTTATTAGGAAACAGTACACAATCTGCTATAGCAATGAAGATAATTTCCTTAAGGTTATGATACTGGTCACCTTTATCAGCTTGCCTTGAGTAAGCTTTAGCAGCATAGTATTGGGCACGTTTTTCAAAGCCTTTAGTTTTAGCGACCTGCATTTCGCAAATGTATTGAGCACCTGTAGAATCTCTACAGAGAACATCAACAATACTTTGCTTTTTAGCGGCGATATCGGGGTCTTGAATAGTACTTAAAAACTCTATATCCTTTATTTCATTTTTACCAGTAAAGCCAAGAATATCATTGAGGAAGTGAATAAGGATATCTCTATTTTTTTCAGTACCGAAGATACGCTTAAACGATACATCATTTTTGGGATCAAGAAACTTAGAAAAAGTCATAAGAAAGAACCTTAAAAAGCATTAATAATTATACATAATTCTGAAGAAATGTTCAAGTTTTTTATTTTTTTAAGTTTTGAATGCGTTGATGAAAAAAATGTCTCCCATAGATGGCTTTAGAATGCTACTACGCACCTTAGACTTCCCTTTGTACATCTTTTATTAACCCTTCTATAAAGCGCCTTAAAAGGCCGGCAAATGGATGCTATGAGTTTGGAGCTGTAGGAGACATCAAAGATACCCTTTTTGGTGTATAAAAATACGAATCTACGACAACATCGTTTAAAGAAATTAGCAGCTATTAATATCTTCTACCTTTTCATAAAAAAATAAACAAAAAAAAATTGAAAATTTGATTTGACTTCACCCAAAAGCTATGGCTTTATGCCAATACTGCTAAGAAAATAACAGTAAACATTTAAAAATAATTTATTATTAGTGAGGGGTATATTATATGAACAATAAGAATAAAAGTAAAGATCGTAAAAAAGAAATAGAGTTCCGAATTGACCTTACCCAGAAAAAGTGGAGAGAAAGAAAGGAGTTTTTTCGGGTAAAATAAAATTTTGGAGGAT
>NZ_JAPQLM010000196.1:0-2168 GCF_028981765.1 Wolbachia endosymbiont of Drosophila seguyi | reverse complement strand
ATCATCAAAAGTAAGGCTGAACTTAACAAAGTATTACAATCAATTTATGAAACATTTCCATATTTAAGTCCTGAATAAGAATGTTGTAAGTTAAAAATGTGATATAAAGGAGATAAGAGGGATTTCTTTGTTTAAATCTTTGTCTTCTTTTTTTCAATATACCTACATATCAGAATGGACAATTCATATAGAATCAGCATAGGTATTGCAAGCCCTACTTGGCTTAATACATCAGGTGGAGTTAAGATTGCAGCGATAATAAAAATTACCACTATCGCGATTCTGCGTTTATTTGACAAATTTTGTGTAGTGAGTAACCCTACTCTCACCATTAATGTGAGTATTACTGGAATTTGAAATGCAGTGCCAAAAGCAAACATAAATTGGAGAACGAGGTCTAAATACTCGCTAACTGATGGCATAAACTCTATTGGTATACCGAAAGATTTCCCACTATGTTCAAAAGTGATGAAAAACTTCCAGGCTAAAGGAAATATATAGTAATAGACTACAGTAGCTCCCGTTACAAATAAAACCGGTGTTGCAATCAAGTATGGCAACAACACTGCCCTTTCACTTTTATATAACCCAGGTGCTAAGAACATATAAAATTGCCATGCAAACACAGGAAAAGAAAACAAAAGTGCGCTCATTATTGCAACTTGGAGATACACAAAAAATGCCTCTGTTAAGTCTGTGTAAATTAAAGAAAAACCTTCGCTACCTTTTGTTACTTCTATTAAAGGTGCGAGTAAAAAACGGTATATATTTTCCTTAAAGTAATAACAAAAACCAAAAGCAACGCAAAAAAATAGAAAGCAAAAGATAACTCTTTTTCTGAGTTCCGCAAAGTGCTCATAAAATGAGGCGTATTTGCTTGAGTTCCAGTTCATACTTTACTATAGCTCAATAATGCTATGTCTAACATTCTCAGCGAAAAAGCCCACTCATTGTCATACCACGCTGCAACCCTGCATATATCACCTGTAACATATGTACCAGTTAAATCCACAATTGCACTATAAGGGTTATGCACAAAATCTATTGAGACTAAAGGTTCCTCGCATATAGAAAGTACATTTGACATTGGATAACCCTCTGTCATCCTAGTACCCTCTGATGTCATCCGAGTAGCTGACACTGGGATCCAGAAATTAGATTCCAGCGTCACGCGCTGGAATGACGTAGAGGAGAGAGCTGCATCCTTAAACATTTCATTGATTTCTTTAACGGTCGCTTTCTTATCAGTCGTAAATGTAAAATCAACCATAGAAACATTGCTAACCGGAACTCTGACGGCAGTGCCATCTAGCTTGCCCTTTAATTCAGGAATTATAGAACCAATTGTTTTTGCTGCCCCGGTTGTAGTTGGCACCATAGATAATCCGCAAGCCCTTGCTCTACGCAAATCTTTATGATTACCATCAAGAACATTTTGATCATTCGTGTAGGCATGTATAGTAGTCATAAAACCGCTTTTTATACCTAAACTGGAGTGTAGGACTTTCACAATCGGAGCAAGGCAATTTGTAGTGCAAGAACCTGCTGATATCACTTTATGCTCTTTTTCGAGCATATCGTCATTCACACCATAAACTATAGTGACATCAGCATCCGGAACTGGAGCAGAGACAATTACTTTCTCTGCATTGTGCCTTATTGCTTCTTCACGTTTATTGAATGCACCAGTACATTCAAGTATTACATCAACATTCCAAGGAATATTTTCAGGATTCCGTTCTCTATATAAAGAAAACTTTTTGCCATTTATAGAAATCCAATTTTGAGACTCATTAAAATCAATATCACCACTGAATTTGCCATGAACAGAATCATATTTAATCAAATGTGCATGCTGCTTTGCACTGAGCGATCCATTGACAGCTACAACTTCTATTTGTTTGCTATATTCTTCTATTTCGAAAATAGCACGCAATACGCCTCTGCCTATTCTACCCAGACCATTAATTCCTACACGAATCGTCATCTCTTCATTCAAAAAATTTAATTATAGAGGATATCACTTGATATTTCATTTTATTCTTTTGCTTTTCTATCGATATGAACATTATAGCAAGGAGACAGGGCTAAAAACTTGCTTGACAAACTCCGCCAGCCCCCTTATCATGAAACTGAAGCTATTGTATTTGCTTTCGCCAATCTGCAGA
>NZ_JAPQLM010000195.1:0-12062 GCF_028981765.1 Wolbachia endosymbiont of Drosophila seguyi | reverse complement strand
CTCACTCCAAAATTTCAGAAACAACACCAGAACCAACAGTTCTACCGCCTTCTCTTATCGCAAAACGCAATCCCTCATCCATTGCTATCGGTACTTGCAATTCTACTTCTACACTCACATTATCTCCTGGCATTACCATCTCCTTCCCATCTAGCAATTTTATGCTCCCAGTTACATCCGTTGTCCTTAAATAAAACTGTGGCTGGTAATTCGCAAAAAATGGTGTATGCCTTCCTCCTTCCTCTTTCTTTAATATATAAACCTCCGCCTTAAACTTTCTATGCGGTGTTATCGTCCCCGGTTTCGCTAATACTTGCCCTCTCTCCACTTCTTCTCTTTTTGTTCCTCTTAACAATATTCCTACATTGAGTCCTGCACTTCCCTTATCCAGCAACTTCTTAAACATCTCAACACCTGTGCATATCGTCTTTTGCGTCGCTTTCAGACCTATTATCTCTATCTCTTCTCCCGTCTTTATCTCTCCCTTCTCTATTCTTCCTGTTACCACTGTTCCTCGCCCCGATATCGAAAATACATCTTCGATTGGCAATAAAAATGGTAAATCCACAGGCCTTGGTGGAACCGCTACATATTCATCTAACTTTTCCATCAATTTATCTATTGATTTCTTTCCATATTCGCTGCTGTCATCCTCCAGCGCCTTGAGCGCTGAACCAACCACCACAGGCACTTCATCCCCTGGAAATCCGTATTTACTCAGTAATTCCCTCACTTCCATTTCTACTAAATCTATCATATCAGCATCAGCAACATCAGCTTTATTTATATACACTACGATATATCCAACACCTACCTGCTTCGCCAGCAATATATGCTCTCTCGTTTGTGGCATTGGCCCATCAACCCCCGACACTACCAATATCGCCGCATCCATCTGTGCTGCACCTACTATCATGTTCTTTACATAGTCAGCGTGTCCAGGACAATCAACGTGTCCATAATGCCTTTTCTCTGTCTGATACTCAACATGCGCTGTTGCTATCGTTATCCCCCTCTTCCTTTCTTCTGGCGCTTTGTCTATCTGATCGTACGCTACAAAATTTCCATAATGCTTCGTTATCGCCGCTGTTAACGTCGTCTTCCCATGATCCACATGTCCTATTGTTCCCACATTTACATGCGGCTTTCCAAATGCTTCCACTACTGCTGTCATAATTATTACCCTTAATTATACTCTAACTTTAACTCATCAACCACATATTGTGGCACTTGCTCATAACAAGAAAAATGCATACTATACTGCGCCCTTCCCTGAGACATAGAACGCAAAACGTTGATATAACCAAACATATTTACAAGAGGTACCGAAGCAGTAATTATTTTACTATTATTACCTAAATCGAGCATATCAGCAACATTTCCTCTTCTACTATTTATATCACCCATAACATCACCCATATATTCTTCAGGAGTAATGATTTCAACTTTCATTATAGGCTCCAGCATTTTTGGACCAGCTTTATTTGCCATCTCTTTAAAAGCACCTTTAGCAGCAAGTTCAAAAGCTAAAGGACTAGAATCAACCTCATGAAAAGCACCATCAAGAAGGGTAGCCTTAAAATCAATCAACGGAAATCCCGAAATTATACCACCTTCTTTTATCAACTCCAAGCCATTTTCTACCCCAGGAATATACTCTTTTGGAATAGCACCACCTACAATTTTACTTTCAAATTGAAACCCAGAACCAGGATCAAGAGGTTCAAATTTTATTTTAACCTTAGCAAACTGACCAGCTCCACCAGATTGTTTTTTATGAGTGTAATCAATTTCAACAGATTTAGTGATAGTTTCACGATATGCAACCTGAGGAGCACCGACGTTAGCCTCAACGTTAAATTCGCGCTTCATTCTATCAACAATAATCTCAAGATGGAGCTCACCCATGCCTTTCAATATAGTCTGGCCACTTTCCGCATTTACTGACATTCTCAAAGAAGGATCTTCTGCAACCAACCTATTTAGAGCAATACCTAATTTTTCCTGATCTGAAGTGGTTTTAGGTTCTACAGCAATTTCAATAACAGGCTCAGGAAATCCCATACGCTCCAATAATATAGGAAAATCAACAGAACATAAAGTATCTCCGGTGGTTGTTTTCTTTAGCCCAACTAAAGCAACTATATCTCCAGCCCTAGCCTCAGTTATATCTTCTCGGTTATTTGCATGCATAAGTAACATTCTGCCAATCCCTTCAGTTTCGTTTTTTAACGCATTTGAAACGGTAGATTTAGACTTTAATTTACCAGAATAAATACGGATAAACGTCAAGCTGCCTACAAATTTATCCGTCATCACTTTAAATGCAAGAGCAACAAATTTCTCTTTTTCTGAAGGTTTGACCTCAATTTTCTTTTCTGAATCTTTAGGATCAATTCCAACAATTACATCAACATCAATAGGAGAAGGTAAAAAGTCAACCACACCATCTAAAAGTGGTTGTACGCCTTTATTTTTAAAAGCTGATCCACATAACACAGGAACAAATTTTCCTTTAATGGTCCCATTTCTCACGCATTTTTTCAGTAAATCCACTGGCAGATCATTAGACTCAAAGTAAGTATTCATCGCTTCATCATCCATCTCAGCTGCAGCATCTAATAAAAGATTTCGATATTCTTGAGCCTTATCAAGCAAATCAGAAGGAATATCTTCATAAGAAAATTTAGCGCCCAACGTTTCTTCTTGCCATATAATGGCTTTCATAGAAATAAGGTCAATTATACCTTTGAAATCTTTCTCACTCCCTATTGGTAAATGAATAACTAAAGGTGCTGCACCAAGCTTCGTCTTTATCATATCAACACATCGATAAAAATTTGCCCCTATTCTATCCATCTTATTAACAAAGCAGATACGAGGAACGCTATATTTATCAGCTTGACGCCACACTGTCTCAGATTGAGGTTCAACTCCAGCAACTCCATCAAATACAGCAACTGCACCATCCAAAACCCTTAAAGATCTCTCAACTTCAATAGTGAAATCAACGTGACCAGGAGTGTCTATTATATTGACCCTATGATCATTCCAAAAACATGTTGTTGCAGCAGATGTGATTGTAATACCACGCTCTTTTTCCTGCTCCATCCAATCCATAGAAGCTGCACCATCGTGCACTTCACCAATTCTATTTTGCTTACCAGTATAAAATAAAATACGCTCTGTTGTGGTAGTCTTACCAGCATCTATGTGAGCCATTATCCCTATATTTCTGTATTTAGATATTCCAATTTCCATATCACAATTAATTAGCTAACATTAAAAACGAAGATGAGAAAATGCCTTATTAGCTTCAGCCATTTTATATTTTTCTTCGCACATCTTAAACGCACCACCGCGTTTATTATAAGCATCCAGTATTTCAGATTGCAAACAATCAACAGTGGTTTTTCCACTCTTTTTTCGGGCAGCAGAAGTTGCTTTAGCAATCCACCTTAACGCTAAAGAAACCGCTCTATCTTGTCGAACTTCCACAGGTACTTGATAAGTTGCACCACCAATGCGTCGAGAACGCACTTCTATAGAAGGAGTAACATTTCCTACTGCTGTCTCAAAAATTGATAACCCACCTTCGCCTATTTTCTTTTCAGCTAAAGACAAAGCGTCATAGATAATCTTTTCTGCAGTAGATTTTTTACCACATTTCATGATTGTATTAATGAAACGCATCAGCAAAACACTGCCGTAACGCGAATCAGGACTTATTTCTCTTTTTTTTGCTTTATTCCGACGAGCCATAAACTTTAACCAGATTTCTTTACACCATATTTTGAACGAGCTTTCTTTCGATTTTGCACACCACGCAGATCAAGGGCACCTCTTATTATGTGATAACGCACACCTGGCAAATCTTTCACCCGCCCACCACGTATCAAAACAACAGAGTGTTCTTGTAAATTATGACCTTCACCAGGTATATAAGCCGTCACTTCACCATACCCACTAATTTTTACTCTGGCTACTTTACGGAGTGCTGAGTTAGGCTTTCTAGGAGTTGTAGTATACACCTTAGTGCAAACACCTCTCCTTTGAGGGTTGCTTTCTCCCAAAGCTGGTACCTTTTTCTTATGGGTCAATCCTAATCTACCCTTACGTATTAATTGATTTATCGTAGGCATATGTTATAAACTCAAGCTCATTAAAATAACTAAGTTTTTAGTTATAAAATAATAAACCTCAATAGTCAATATAAAAATAAACATTACTACTCTAATAATTAAGCTCAACTGCCTTGAAAGCCATCAGTAGACTTCTTGCACTACCTCCCAAGCCACAACTGTCATTCAGTAGAAACGAAAAAACTTACTTGACACCCTTCGCCAGCCCCATTATCATGGTACTGGGGGTATTCATTTATCTTCAATCTGTGCAGATTAAATGACAACAGTATTACGTAATTGGCGTCTTATTTTTAATTTTTTGCACTATGCACACTTTACTTCTTCACAACATTTCTGGGTTTTTACCTATATAAGCTGAAACGCGCTTATAAAGCGTTTAAGACAGTATAGTACGCCAATTTGCAGGATTAGAGAGTGACAACTAGCTAATACGGGATATCTTTTGCCTTTTTTTTGCTTAGTAAATTTCTTAAACATTTAAACTAAGGTGAGTTGCATTTAAAAGCAGCTAAATTGCAGTGTTTAAGACTTAAAAAACGCCAATACTGAAAATAGACAATGACTAGGGCTTCTTTTGCCTTTTTTTTTGCTTGGTAAATTTCTTAATATTTATGGCAACATGAACTGGGCAGGAAGGTGTCATTCCAGTGCTTGACACTGGAATCCAGTTTTCCATATAATCTCATCGAAAATGTTGTAACCACTTTCTGTGCTAGTTTGCTTGCTTACAAGCAAACTTTTCTGGATCTCAGTGTCTGGGCACTGGGATGACAGGGGAGGGAGGCTACTTGGATGACACCATTCTTTTTCCTGGATCCAAGTAGTCAGGGCACTGGGATGACAGGAGAAGGTACTAGGATGACACCCTGACCTCGTCGTCCCGCTACGTGTTAGCGGAATCTAGAGATACCGTGACGGTATGACGTAAAGCTCGCATTAGCTATACTTTTATGCTCACCAACTTAGCTGGATCCAAGTAGTCAAGCTACTTGGATCTGCAAATTGCAATGTTCGTACAGCTGCGTGCTTGACACTGGGATTTAGCGCAGCTACCCTAAACTGGAAGCTCATCTTGCTATTTTTGGCTGAAAGAAACATATTTTTAGAATAATGAAAACAATCAGCACTTTAATTCAAGAAGGATCGGAGTTATTATCGTCACATAAAGTTGAATCACCACATTTAGATTGTGAAATCATCATGCAGCACGTACTTGGAGTGGAAAGATCATTTATAATTGTGAACCATGCTGATCAAGTGCCGATGGAGAAAGAACTTTTATTTTGGAAATTAACAAAAAAAAGAGCGGAAAGATATCCAATATCGCAAATAATAGGTAATCGTGAATTCTGGAGTAAAAATTTTATAGTTAACCAGCATGTTTTAGATCCAAGGCCAGATAGTGAAACAATAATCCTAGCAGTGTTAAAATATTACCCAAACAAAAAACAGAAACTAAAAATTGCAGATTTTGGTACAGGCACAGGTTGTTTATTGATATCCGTACTTAGTGAGTATGAATATGCTGTTGGCGTCGGTTTTGAAAAAAACTTGGAAGCATATAAAGTTGCCTATCAGAACACAAAAAAACATGATCTTCTCAGCAGAGCCAAAATATTTCCAAGTTCGTGGACAGAGTGCAGAGGTTCATTCGATCTTATAATCAGTAATCCTCCATATATTAAAAGAAGCAAATTGAAAGACTTGCAAGCTGAAGTGCAAAAGGAACCAAGAATTGCCCTTGATGGTGGTATTGATGGTTTGAGCTGTTACTTGAGCATTTTTCCAATATTGAGAAAGTGCCTTAAAAAAAATGGGTTTGCGATATTGGAGATAGGTGAAGATCAAAGCAATATTGACAAAATAATCCCCTCATACGAATTAGCTTTTCAGGAATATGTATATGACTTAGCGGGAATGAAGAGATGCATTGTTGTGAAAAGAACATAGCTAATGTTTTTTTGCCTTCATCCCATATTATCCTATATCATCCCAGTACCCTCTACCTAGTCATCCAAGTAGCGTGACTACTTGGATCTATATTTAACTAGATCCTATGGTCAAGCCATAGGACGACAGGAACGGTTTTATGCATTTTTTAAAGGGCAACATGTTTAAGCTTTGCTGGCAAAATGGAAAGTAAGACCAGCCTCTATACCGTGTGTGTGAAATAGTTGATTACCTATATTTATTTCCTCAGTTACTTTGCTACCTGAGCTAGGATTAAGCTTCTTTTTTTTATCATTATTAGGGTCGTCTACCACTTGTCCTAACCTTTTTGCTGTAAGCTTAATATCGCTACCAATAGCACCAAAACCTCTATATCCGATATGCATATTTACATCTTCGTTTATGCGATAGTCAAAGCCAGCTTTTAATTGACCTGCGGGTCTTATTGACGGTTTTTCAAACATCGTCATTCTTGTTGCACCGATCCCAATACCAACGTAAGGAGAAAAAGAGAAACGGTCACTTTTCCAATGATGATAAACATTTGCCATTACAGATATGTTCTCAATTTGGTCATGACTAACTGCAGCACTATAGAGATAAGTTTCTTTATCAGGATCCTCACCAGTCTCCTTTAGGTATGAAACAGTTATTTGGCTACTTGTTAAACCAATATTATCCACTTTTACAGAAGAATACATCCCTTCCAATTCAGCCCTATAGCTGTTGTTACCCAATTCCCCTGTGTAACCAAATGCCACATTTGCAGCAAAAGGTGGATTATAATCTCCTTTATACTCACTTAGTGACTGACCTTCTGTGTTCTGAGCACCCCTGTCATTTATAGACAAATTTTTGATACCTGTAGTGCTTGTTTTTAGTACGCTTGTGTTATTTAAATATTGACCGTAATACCCACTACCAAAGTAAAACCCTTCTGTTTCACTTGCAAAAGATTGTTGTGACAACAATAAAGCAAATGCTGTAACCGCTAATGTTTTTTTACTAATCATTACTACTCCCCTAGTTAAAATAGCTAATCTAATACTAATTAATTAAAAATGGTTTAATATGAAAAACCTAATTATTTGCATAACTTGCACTTTTCTGAGCTAAAAATAGGCAAAGTTAACCTTACTTCTCGTCATTTTTTAATTTATCCTCATCTTCAAATTCATCCTCCTCTTCTTCGTCATCAAACCCATCATCGCTCCTATCCTCATCTTCCTCGTCATCATCTTCAAACTTATCGTCGATATCTTCGCCTGCAAATTCATCTGATTCATCATATACTGCATCTTCGGTTTTAGTTTCAGCAGGATAATCAACTGAATTAGGTCCCTCAAGAACATTATTCCCCTCGTTATTAACCTTATCTTTGCTCGCAGCGGCAGAAAGAACTTTGTTTGGGTCATATGGTTCTTGTGTAGGCACACGAGTTTGTTTGAGCAGCCTTCTTGTGAAGGTGGTATCACTGTAGTACAAAATTTTCTTTGATTTAATTGGGTAAGTCGACTCTATTAAAATTATCTGATCGTCACGTGGCAACATAATAACTTCTTGAGGCAATAGCAATGCTCTCTGTATTTCAGAGATATGTAATGACCTTGAAGCAGGATTTAAATCTAAAAATTTAGGCTTATTCAACGATTCTTGTTGTACAGTTTTGTTTCCTATAAGTTGCGATATTAAATTAGCTGTTTCAATATTATTGGCTGCAAAAGTTATTCTGTAAGTCGAGTTTGACAAAAAGGAGTTCATCCCTGCTTCTTCGTATATTCCTTTGAGCTGCTCAGTATCTTGAACAATTAAGAATAACCTAACTCGATAACCACGAAAATATGCAATACCTGTTTGAAATTGCTCCATTTTTCCAAGTGTAGGAAACTCATCCATTAAAAACAATACGCCATAAGGCTCGTCATCCGATGGCAATTTTCTACATAAAAACTCAGTTGCCTGTTGGTAAAAAACCTGCATTAAAGGCCTGAGCCTAGTCAAGTTGTCAGGAGTTAAACCAACATAAACTGTAATTTTCTTCTTTTTAAAATCTAGAATATTAAAATCACTTGACGCAGTTGCAGTATCAATCAATGGGTTTACCCACAATTCAAGTGATGAGTTCATGGTTGATACAACACCTGACCTTTCTTTATCAGCTTTTTGTAAAAAAGCTGCAATGTTCATATATGCTACAGGGTGTAGTATTTTACCCATTGTATCAAGAGCAACAGCAAGATTATAAACCACGTCATCACTACGCATCGTACGCACAACTTCACCAAAAGATTTAACTTTCTCTGGTGCAGCAAGTAAGTATAATACCACTCCAACAAATAAGCTTCTTGCTTCATTCTGCCAAAAGTCTTGTTCAGGCATGATTAGGTTAGCTATTTTCTGCACATCGTCAACCATCTGCCCAGGTTTTTCACTAATCCATTGTAATGGATTGTAACAGTGACTTATTCCATCTGGCTGCGCTGGATTCCATACGTATACTTTTTGTCCTTGTCGTTCTCGCCAACCACTTGTTATTTCATAGTTTTCTAATTTTATGTCGTGTACAATTACCGAGTCAGTCCAAAATAATAAATTAGGAATTACAAAGCCAACACCCTTACCAGAACCTGTAGGTGCAAATAACAATGCATGCTGAAACCTATCAGAAATGAAGTATCCTCTTTTATCTTTACCAAGCAATAATCCCTTTTTGCTTCTTAATCCTGCTTTTCGTATGTCTTTCTCTGATGCCCACTGCGAATCTCCATGAAGTGATTCCTTCTTTTTAAATGGTCGCCACTCAATTATCCTTTCTCTTAAATTCCATAAGATAATCATTAAAACAATGATAGGCAGTGCAGAAGATATAATTAATGTGATTTTGAGCTCAAGGCTATATAACTCTGGATGATGCCAACAATATTGTATATGATCAAAAATCGTTGGCCAAAGAGCTTGAGGGAAAGGCGTCAAACTAGGATTAATTGCCTTAAAATCCACAGCATCCGGACCATCAGCAAACAGAACAAACAATATACCAGATAGATAGAAGCAAAACTCAAGTACGCTAAAAGCTACTACACCTCCTATGAGAATATTACGTAGGTGATTTCTATTACTCATAAACTACTCTTCCTTAACTTATGTATAAATTTAAGCATTTTCGCTCGCAGATCTAGTAAATAATATCTCAGAAATGCTTCTTTTGCCCCCACCGGTTCTTTTTAGCTGAATAACAATATCAATCACATTTCTAATGTATGGTATAATTTGGTCTGGAGGAATGCCAAGGTTTGCTTGCATAACCATCAGTTTTATTTGCTCAAGGGCCATTGTTGGACTATCCGCATGAAGGGTTGATATTGATCCAGGGTGACCAGTATTTATCGCCCTAAGAAAACTAAAAGCTTCCGCTCCACGGAGCTCACCAACTATTATTCTGTCTGGCCTTAAACGTAAGCACGCTTCTATCAAATCTTGAGTGGTTACTTTTGCTCTGCCCTGCCCTCCTTTAGAGGCAATTAGATGGACTTTATTGGGATGATCGTTCAAAACGATTTCCCTTGCATCCTCAACAGTAATAATTCTTTCCTCATCTGGAATAGCACGCAAAGTAGCATTAGTAAAAGTAGTCTTACCAGTGGAAGTTCCACCACTAATTATAATATTTTTCTTACTTATTACAGCGTATTCTAAAAACTCTTTTATTTTTTTTTGCCTTAACAATAAATCCAAATGACGGTCAACTGGATTATCAGTTGCTTCTGTAACAGTTTCAGAAAAAGCCCCCATTTTTTCGTAATCATCGAGTGCTAACTGCATGCTAGAAGGCTTACGAATCGACATGACTACTTTATCAGGTTCACATGCTGGCGGAAATACTATCTGTATACGATAACCATTTGGTAATGTTGCCGAAAGTAACGGCGCTTCTTCGCTAAGTTTTTGTTCTGTAGCTTGAGCAATCAGTCTGCCAAGAGATTTCAAATGGTTAAGATCGAATACTTCTAATTTTTCACACCTTATTTCACCGCGATTTTCAATCCATACTTCCTTTGGCTTATTTATTGATATTTCATTTACGCCTTCTTCTTGAAATATGCCTTGTAATGGCTCCAAATATGTATCAAGTGCAGCATAGTTCATTTCATTGATTTAATATTGCCTGTGGAGGAAATACTATATCTTGGTTAACAAATACTTTCAATGCAGTGCCTTGATCAACATAAATAGTTGGTTTTTTATCTGTATATCTGCTCACTACATCCCGCATATCTTTAGAAAAATCCTCGATTGATTTCCCGATTGCTTCATCATAAACAGACTTGCTTTTTCTTTGAATTTGTTCTAACAGTTGATTTACAATTTCCAGGCTTATATTTACCTCGTCTTCTTCAATTCCTAGTGCTTTTGCTATTTCCTCTTTCATTATTTTTAGTAAATCTTGTCTGCTTTTGGCACTCCGAATTCTTCCGATAGCCCCAAGGCCTAATTTCCATTTGTCACTAGATATCTTCTTTTCTGGGTCAATAATGAGTTGGAGAGAAGAAAAATCTATTTCGGTTGCAGTGATAGACTTTACTGCATCTCTGACAGTTAGCGTATCAACAAGATTAGAAGCCTTTTGCCCTATAACAGCAGAACCAATCGAAACACCAGCAAGTGTCACCGAAGAGAATACCGCACTTACTATTTTGTTATCAACTATTCCTGCTATTCCTGCTCTACCAAGCTCGTCAGTACTAAGTGATGAGATTGCAATATCTATTCCATGTGGCAGAATCACTCTATTCCAGTTTATATTTACACGAGATTTAGCAACATTCGAGTCAAATGAATAACTGCCTATCAATCTTGAGCCTTTAGGTATTAAAACTGTATCACCAGTTTCTGCATAAACATCTCTACTCACCATAGCACGCAGCATTCCTTGCAGATCAGAGTTTATTGCAGTTTCAAGAACAGCATCAATAATTTTACCTTGAGTAATCATTAAACCAAGCTTTCCTACTCTGGTAGCTTTGCTCGATTGTGCTGAAGTGTCGGATAAAATAGCATCAGCAGCCTTGTTCTCTCCACTACCACCTGAAATTGTCAACATCTGTGCACTACGTCTGTCTCTAGGATAACCGCCACCCCCTATTGTAGGAAACGAGGTAGGTAAATTGCCCATAACATTACTAGAAGGAAAATTTTGCTTTGGCAAAATAGGTATATTTGACACAGGAGTTTCTTTTGGTTTCTCTTCTTCTTTTTTCATCACTTCTTCTTTTCTAATTTGTTTTATTTCTGGTATGATTAGTGGTGTAGGAAGAGGAGGTAAGGGTGGTAAGGGATCAGTTATTATTCTTTCAGGAACCATTACATTATCTGGAACTTGTTCCAACTTTCCTTTCAATTCTTGAACGTTTTGCTTTGTTTCCTCTTTTTTAATAACTTCTGAACCCTCTTTAGGAGAAGGACTAAAATAGAGATAATACACTCCACCAGCCAGAAGCACTAAAATAATGACCATCAATGCCCTATGACCTTGATTAGAGCCAACTGTTACTACCTTATTCTCTATTTCTGATTCATCTTCTGAATTGTTACGCCTTTCTTTATTCATATTGCATGTACCACAGCTAAAGTGACCTATTTATAATTTCAACTTCACCATCTTCATAACGCATAAATAGCTTTTTATGTACTCCTTTTATTATAACATAATCATCAAATAACAGCCTTTTACAAGGTTTATCCTCCCCTTCTGCAAAAACCTGAGGTATTTTATTATTATTTCTAAATTTTAAATAGGTTAAATAACCATCATCAAATAACTCGATCGGAACTATATCCGCATTACCACCTTCATCAATATATGTATAATTGTACTTCGTATCATTTTCTTGTATTATTTTTTCTAGCTTGTCTGTAGTATATTGCATTTGAGTAGGTAAAGAAACCTCATCTAAATCAACATCAAAT
>NZ_JAPQLM010000194.1:9241-20252 GCF_028981765.1 Wolbachia endosymbiont of Drosophila seguyi | reverse complement strand
CTGAAAGTACATGTATTTCTTGCATATCCTTCAAATCCAGATTTAAGGTTACTAATCCTTTGTACTGTTTTATCAAAAATAAACCTTCCTGTGTTGGCGTCTGCAGAATTATATTCAGCTCCTCTTTCGATAGAGAAAATGCCTTCATGTATAATCTATTTGCATTGACGTTCGGCATCAAGATTCTTGTATCAACATGTTTATCTAAATATTGAGTAAATTTGCTAGCAAATGCGAGATTTAAATTCTCAGTACTTAGGATTACTACAACATTTAGTTCCGTCATTCTTTGCATCCAGTTATCAAACTCTTTCTCTGTAGGAAAAATATTACTTATCTCCCATGCTTCATCCAAAACAAGTATTGCAGGCGAGCCATCACATTTTGCCTCAAAAGAATATAAAAAATAGTAAAGTATCACGGACATACATTCCTTTTGTTTTGTAAGGTTTGCGGTGTTGAGAGATATAATTTTTGTTTCCCAGTCAATATCTGATTCATCACCATCTTGAAATAAGTAAGCAAAGTCACCATCGTCACACCATCTACTTATCTTACCCCCAAGGAGCAAGAGCACCTCAGAAATTTGTGAAATAGAACGTGATTCCTTGGGTATAGCAAATATAGAATCCACAATTTTTCTTATCTTTTCTTCTACGTCCACCAAGCTCGTATCGGCTACCATTCTTCTGATCAGTTCAACCAACATATTGCGATTGGAAGCACTATCTTCAATGTTTAGTGGATTAAATTTTAGGCTTTTGTCCTTATATTTTGGATCGATTATGTAATATTTACCACTCACTGCTTTAGTAAAAATTATTGATTTTCCAGTGTTATCCAATATGACAATTCTTGGGTTAAACTTTCTTGATTCTGATAATAGAAAATTAATGAGTGAAGTTCTGCCTGAATTTGGAGCTCCGAGTATCGTAGTATGGCCATTATTTCTTTTTCCATGAAAATTAAAGAAGTAAGGATTTCCTTTTTTTGAAAAAAAAATCATTACCGCTTCTTTCCACCTTCTTCCTTTTAATGTACCTGACGTAAAATCGTGCAGCATAGCAAAGCTGCAAGCGTATTTTGTTAAGATATTTTTCGGTTGCGTAATAAAAGCAAAATTGCCTGGAAGTTGTGCCCAAAAATGACTTTCCATATGTAAATCAGTTCTAAACATCATGAAGCCAACTAATGACATTATAGAAGATAAATCACTAATACTTTCAGCTAACTTATTCCTATCATCTGCAAATATTGTAAAAATAATTTTCTGTTGGCAGAAGTCTATACTAGAGGTCTTTTCAAGCTCTATTATTTCTTCAATTCCTGAGCTTTTAAGTAAGGTATTATCCTCACTAATTTGCAGCATGTTGATTTGTTTTTTAAATTCTTTTATTGCTTTGTTATTACTAGTAAATATCATTATTTCTGTAATGATAAATTCAGATTCAAGCTGCAAGCATCTATCTATATTACCTAAAGAGATTTCCCGGTATTCTTTTATGCTGAAAATAGAGCCAAATTTCTGTTGATTTTCAAATATTGTTTGAAACGTATTGAAACCAAAAGCTATTTTAAAATTTCTAATATATTGCGACAGGTCCCTTTCATGTATTGGATAATCTTTGTGCGTTAATGTAACAATATAGTGGAGAAATTCTATCATTTCAGAATATATTTTACCTTCACTAAACCTTAGACTCAGTTTTTTAGCTCCAAAAGGTCCTAAATCATTTTGAATTACGTCAGTTATCTTTTGCAACTCCTGATGGCTTTCTTGTAAAGACAACTTATGCTTATTCTTTATTCTATTGAAAAAAAACGAATTATTAGTATGCTTGCCAAAATCGCTAAACAATATTACAATGTATAGTTCATTTATATACTGTAATTTACTATCAGTTAGTTTATTAAACCACGTTGAATGTAGGTTGTCAGAGAAGTCTTCAGTTTTATTCCATTTCAAGCTCAGTTTATTGCGCTTTCTAACGGTATGAATCCAAACGGTAAAACACAGGCTATTAATATTTTTTGATATGCTTTTTCTAATTTCAGTTCTGAGGTCACTGTAGTTATCAACAGAAGAATAATCTTCTAACTTGATTATTTTTAACAATTCTCCCTGTTTTGTTAGTATGGTTTCTTCATCGTAATGACAAGCATAAGGAACAAAATCTAAATCAATGCTTTCTAGTAATGCTAAGTTGTTCTTTTTTTTAAGCTTAGAGTTAACTGTTGGTACTTTTAACTGCATATGCGTATTCAATAAAGATAATTAAAAAAGATAAAAATACTATCTTAATTTTTATCTTTTTTTTCGCTATCGGATTGTAATTTTATATCTTTTGCAAAGTTAAATTTTTCTTTTAAGTAGTCTGTTGCCTTTTCTGTACTACCGAACATCAGGACCAGTACACCAAACATTATCATAAAAAAGATTAGACCTCTGAACACTACTGCAAGTATCACTGCAGCTATACACAACCCTATGATTGTTGAAGGACTCATATTTTCTACAGTATCTTTAACTGAAAATGAAGAAATAAAATTTTTTACCGTTTCTTGTATACCCTTTAATTCATCACTCGCCGAACTTGCTTCGCTAGAATATGATGCAAAAATGAAACTTAATAAGGCTATAAAAACCAAAACTTTATTCAATTGAATGCGCATCAACTAAATACCTTTTAAACATTTCTTAAATATAACAACTTTTATATCAATAGGCAAGAACTGAATTCACTTATCCACTACAAGTAACACATATTTAATTTTTACAGACGTGAACATGCTGTAAGCTCTTTATCATCAACAAGAGGACTCACATTAATGGATGTTAATTTACTTGATAGGAAGTTTGAATGCAATTCAGCTACTGCTGCTATAGCAAACACTGCAGCCATAGCAAGTAGTCCTGCTCCTATCAATCCTGATGTCATTGCTCCTGCAACAATGCACCCTATTGTGGAGAGAGCACAACCTGCTACAAGTGCAACGTGAAGATTTCTGTTATTGGGTTGGTTTTTAAGTAGGATATCTTTCTTAACTTGATCTGGATTTGCTTGACCATCTGAGTTTTCATTTTCTTGCATTTTTGGCTCTTTTTTTACAGTCTGCTCTGGCTGCACTTGAGTCTCGTTTTCTTTTGGGGATTCCAAATTTGATTCTAATAACTCAGTTTTTTCTCCACCCTCTGGTTGTAAGCCATTATCTCCTTCAACAGAGCTCAATGTTGAGTTTAAACTTTCCTCAGATGAAGTGCTTGTTACTAAAGTTAAACTGCTCCTTCTGCTACTTACTGGTGATTTCAAACTTTCTTTACTCGTTCTAGGTGAGTCTATTCCACTATCTGAGTCATTGCCACTACTGAGTTTAGAAGTTTTCTTCTCCTCTATTTCTTTCACAACCTTGCTATATTTTTCAAACACTTCCTCTGCAACATCTGAATTACTAAGTATTTTATTATCACCACTTTTTTTCTCAGCTACATTCAAGGGTGTTTCTTGTGTGTTGTTTTGCTCTTCAATATGTTTTAGCTGCATTTGATCTTCAATATTTTCTTCAACAGCATTTGGTATTGAGCTTACACTGCTGCTCCTGTTAGTAATATCCAAAATTGTTTTTACTATTTTTCCTCTTATTGTTTGTGGTCTTTGTGATTGTTCTCTTTCATTGTTAAATACTGTAGGTACAGCTAGTTCTTCTGATTTTATTACTTCATCTTTCAATGCAGGAAGAAAGTTTTCGATATAATACTTATAATGTTTTTGATATTCCTCTTGTTTTTCTGGTGATTTTTCTAATTGTTCTCTCAGCGATTTTTCTAATTCAGTTAATACCTCAGGACTAGCTCCTTCCTTGAACAACTCTATGCATTTTTTGATAGTTCCATCTCCCTTTTGTGGGCTTCCATATTTATGATTTTCTTTTGTTACCTTTTTGTATATAGTGTCGTGCAATTGTTGGTTAATATCTTTTTGAGAACTTAGCATAGACTCCTCCATACATAACAAAATGTATAGATACCTCTTTAGCGTTAATTTTACATTAAAACTGGGCAATTATGCCATATTATAAATAATTGCGGCAACTTGCTTATTGGAAGGTCGCTTAACTATTTGCTTTCTGGGCTTTCTACTTCTACAGATTTGCTATTAATATGATTCTTTGCTTGTTGAACTAACATATCCACTACTTCTTTTACAGGCTTTTCCTTATCAACCATGCCAACACTTTGGCCAGCCATTAAAGATCCCGTTTCAACATCTCCATCAATTACTGCTCTTCTTAAAGCTCCAGCCCAGAATTTTTCTATTTCAAGCTGCCCATCTTCTTTTGAGATCTGTCCCTTTTGGTATTCATCAATAACTTCTTTTTGACGCTTCATAAAGTCATCGCTTGCTTTGTTGGCTATAGCTCTTACTGGAATTACAGGAAAATCAGCACTTATCTGTACAGAAGGTATTGCATTACGTGCGGCCGATTTAATAAACACTTCCTTAAAATTTTTGTGGGCAATTGACTCATTAGTGCAGACAAATAATGTACCTATTTGACAGCCACTTGCTCCCATTTCCAGGTAATTAACTATCATTTCACCTCTTCCTATTCCACCTGCAACAAACACTGGTATTTGTTCATTTTTAAAATGAGGCAATATCTCTTGTGCAAGAACAGAAGTGCTAACTGGACCTATATGCCCACCTGCTTCCATTCCTTCTATTATTAATGCATCTACTCCCATTTTTACTAACCTTTTCGCAAGGCTTAATGCTGGTGCAAAGCACATAACTTTAATGCCTGCACCCTTGATTTTTTCTATATTAGGCTTTGTTGGCAGTCCACCGGCAAGCACTATATGGCTCACTTTCGTTTCAATACACACATCTATCAACTCACTCAACTTTGGGTGCATAGTAATTAGATTTACACCAAATGGCTTGTTAGTTAATTGCTGCGTCTCTATGATTTCTTTTTTTAGCAAGTCTGGAAACATTGCACCACATGCAATCACACCAAAACCACCAGCGTTTGAGATTGCTGAGACCAAGTTTCTCTCTGAAACCCAGCTCATAGCACCACCCATTATAGCAAACTCACTGCTAAGAAAATCTGTTCCTTTTTTCCAGAGGCTACTTAACATATAACCTATATCATACGTTTAAAAATGTTTTGTTTATCTATAAATGTGTGTTTTAAGGCGCCAAGTATATGTAAGATTATAAAGAGTACCATAAAATATGCAAGCATCGAATGTAGCTCGTTAGCCGTGTTAGCTAGATCTTTGTTTTGATTAATCAACAAAGGGATATGAAAAAAATATTTGATCTGTTTGCCAGAAGCAGAAGACATGACATAGCCAGATAGTGGCATTAGCACCATCAAAGAATATAAACCAAAGTGTACTGCTTTACTTATATTGATTACAAACCGAGAAAAATTTGCTGGAAGTGGTGGAACATAAGTAAAGACGCGAAAAAATATGCGTACTATGATTAATCCAAGAATAGTGATACCGCAAGCCTTATGAATAGCGTATATGTTGAACTTAATTTCATTGCTAAGTGGCAGGCTTTTCATATAAAGCCCAGAACAAAGCATACCGATAATAAAAACAGCCATCAACCAACGGATAACTCTTAAACCTAGGCTATATTTATCGTCTTCCATTTTGATTACCCTAAAGTAGCATTTATATAATAGAAAAACTATTTTTCAATCAAAATCATTAAAGCAATTTAGATTTACCGACAATGTAGCTATACAAATTCGACCCAGCCGGAAGTCAAGGGCACCTAAATCAAGAAACGGATTAAACGAAAAACTTACTTGACAAACTCCGCCAGCCTCCTTATCATGAAACTGAAGCTATTTATTTATCTTCTCTGTACAGATTAAATGGCAAAAAAACTCAACGTATCTGGTGTCTCATGTTTAATTTTTTGCACTATGTGCACTCTATGTCTTTATCAAATTTCTAGGTTTTTACCTATACAAGCTGAAATACGCTTATAAAGCATTTAAAACATCAAAAAACGCCAACTTAAAAAATGGATAGTGAATAATTAGCTACCCTAGGGTTTCTTTTGCCTTTTTTTCTGTTTAGTAAATTTCTTAAATATTTATGACTAAAGGTTAGTTGCATTAAAAAGCAGCTAAATCGCGGTTATTAAGCGTTTAGAATAAAAAAACGCCATACTTGAAAGTATAATGTAAGTAATTAGCCAACCACGGGGCTTCTTTTGCCTTTTTTTCTGTTTAGTAAATTTCTTAAATATTTATGACTAAACGACAATCGTCATCCCTGTAAAGGTCAAGTATCCCGCTACGTGTTGGCGGCTAAGAGATACCCGGCGGTATGACGGTTCGTGATGGCATGACGATAAGGTTCCAGTGTCAAGCGTTTGGCATGCAAATTTCCTTAAACGTTCGTAAGCTTAAAACTTTACTTTAGATCAAACTGCTGTATAGTGACTTTATAGCTTCAATTTTGTAATGAATATACCTAGTATAGAAAATTGTGATCTTCACAATAAAACCGTCTTACTCAGAGTTGACTTCAATGTTCCTATAAAAGATGGAGAAATTCGTGACGTCACTCGTATTTTGAGAGCATTGCCTACTATTCAGTATTTAGTGAATGCGAGTGCAAAGATTATTATTATATCACATTTTGGACGCCCAAAGGCCAGAGACAATAATCTGTCGCTAAAAAATGTAATTGACACTTTATCGCAGTTACTAAATAAAAAAGTGAAATTCATTGACGATTGCTTTGGTGAAAAAGTACAAAGAGCAGTAAGTGTTATGGATGCAGGAGATATAATATTACTAGAGAATCTAAGATTTTATAAAGAGGAAGAGCAAAGTGACTCAAATTTTGCCAAACAACTAGCATCTCTAGCGGATATATATGTAAATGATGCATTTTCTTGCTCTCACAGAGCTCACGCTTCTATTTCACGCATTACAGAATTTTTACCCTCTTATGCAGGGTTTTGCTTGCAAGATGAGCTAAAGTATCTTGAAAAAGCTGTATCGTTTAAAGCTAAACCTATTACTGCGATAGTTGGGGGAGCTAAAATATCAACTAAAATAAAAGTGCTTATGAAGCTAACAGAAAAGGTTAATTACTTAGTTCTAGGTGGTGCAATAGCCAATAATTTTTTGTCATTTAGCAAAGTAAATATAGGGAAATCTTTCTTTCAAAATGGTGTTGACGACCTTCTGCATAATATTCTTGAAACAGCAAATAAAAACAATTGCAAAATAGTTGTGCCAGAAGACGTTCTGGTTGCAGTAAACTCTGGTTACAGCACTAGTATTTCAAGAAGAACTGAGTCCATTTTGGACGGTGATATAATTTTGGATATCGGACCACAAACTTTGAGTACAATAAGCAGTATAATAGCAAGCAGTAAGACTCTGCTGTGGAATGGACCTATTGGTGTTTTTGAACATTCAGCTTTTGCAAGCGGTACAATAGGGGTAATGAAAATCGTAAGTGACTTAACGCACAAAGGAAAGTTAACCAGCATAATAGGGGGAGGCGATAGTCTATCTGCAATAAGCGCTGCAGGCCTTGCCGATAAGGATTTTACATATGTTTCCACTGGTGGAGGAGCATTTTTAGATTGGTTAAGTGGCGATGAAATGCCGGGAGTTGCTGCTCTGCAAAAACGATTAGATTAAAACTTTTTTAAATTATTTCTTATAGGCTAGCTTTTTTGTGAGCGTGATTATGTCGAAGACAGTTAAACTAATTTTGTGTTTAATAATACCAATAATAGGATTTATTTTTTATATTAAGGATCATTATTTTCACACCGGCTATGTAGAAGAAAATGTTGAAGTCAATTTTGAACCATTTTTCAGTTCACAACCAGCCACCGTTTCAGAATTAACTGACTTCGATAGAGGAGTGTTGAAAGTTTGTGGAGATTGGGGAGCACATCCAGATAAAGAAGATTTCAAAATTTTACTTAGTTGTCCGCAGCATCAAGAAGTAGTGAAAGGAATATATAAGTGATTACGCCAGATGCGGATTTGGAGTTACTTAAAGATGAACTGGCTAACATTTGGTTTACAAATAGTGGAAGTGAAAAAGAAACTATAGGGTTTGGACATATTTTTTGTGGTGAGCCAAACGATAAATTAGGTGGTATGCATTTTGTAGGTAGATATGTTGAAGCTCAAGAGGATAAATGGGCAGTTGGAATCCTGTGCAATGAATCAGATATTAAGCCGCCGGTTTATACATTTGGAATGAAATATTTGGGTAAGGATGGGGAAGTGAAAGTTAAATGCCCAAATGGATACGCATATAACCTTCATGCCGATCATTTCTGCAACTAAGGCGTTTAAGGAATTAGGAAAAGATGGAATGTGTCTATATGAAATGGAAGATGACAATTATCAATCAGTGTTTGTAAGAAAGAATGATGCTATACTCACGTTCTATCCTGACTTAACACCAAAATGTGATGATAAGAGTACTTATTGTAGTTGCGGTAAATCTTAATTTCAAAACCAATAGGGTGAACAAATGATAAAAATGCTATAGGGTGTAGCAAATCTAAATGAGTTAAAATTTTGATTAAAGGGTTTTGTGAATAATAATGAAGAAGGGCATTATTCGTCTAATAAAAGCAATTCAATACTCTTGTGAAGGAATAAAATCAGCTTTTATATCAGAAATTGCGTTCAGACAGGAGTTACTGCTTTTTATAGTATGTGTCTCAATTTTGTTTGTTTTGGATGTAAGTAATCTAGAACGTGCAGTAATGATAAGCAGCCTATTCCTGGTGTTAATTGTGGAAATTGTTAACACTGCTTTTGAAACGACAATTGAGCGTATTTCCAGTGAACAACACATACTTTCAAAAAAGGTGAAAGATCTAGGTAGTGCAGCAGTTTTTCTTTCATTAATTAACTTCCTGATAACATGGATGATAATATTGATAGGTTAATACGAATGTTATTAAGATATGTTGTCAAACTCACCAATTAAAGTTTTTATATCTTGCGGTAAATCAGAGACAAATTCCATGTATTCCTTACTTTTTGGGTGGTATAAGCCCAGTGTATAAGCATGTAGTGCTTGTCTATTGAAATTACGAATGAAACTAGAGTTTTTAGCATATTTTGTGCTTTTACTACTATTTTTTCCATAAACTTGATCACCAACTATGGAATGTCCTATGTGGCTCATGTGGACTCGAATTTGGTGTGTTCTGCCTGTCTCTAAAGTGCATTTAACGAGGCTTACTTGTCCTATAACTTTTTGCACTAAATAGTGAGTGATTGCTAATTTGCCTGTGATTTTTGTTACACACATCATTTCTTTATTACCGCGTTTGGGAGCAATGTTAGTTTTTATCGTGCCTTGCTGAGAAGATAATGTTCCCCAAACTACTGCTAAGTATTCCCGCTTTATTTTGCGATTCGATAACAATTCAGACAAAAAACTATGGGCTGCTTCATTTTTTGCAATTACCATTAGCCCACTAGTATCTTTATCGAGTCTATGAACAATTCCTGGTCTTACATTAAGGTGAGCGATAACTGCGTTCAAAAGCGTATCATTGTTTGTCCCAGCACCTGGGTGCACTGTTAATCCACTTTGTTTACTCAGAACTATAATGTCCTCATCTTCATAGACGATATTAAGTTTTATGTCATAATTAGGCTCAATTGATGTGGATATGTCAGGTTGAACGAGATGCACCACATACTCTTCATCTGGTTTTACTATGTAGTCATTATTAATTATCGGTGTGCCAAGTAATTTCACCTGCTCATTTTGTATCAATCTTTGCGCTTTGCTGCGTGATATGTTGCATTTTTCAGCTATATAGGTGTCTAACCTTAATTTCTCTTTATCATTATTAACACTTAAGGTTATTATTGAGTAATCTATAGTGATTTACCCCGCGCCATTTCCCATGCTGCTTGAACATTTGGGTCTGTAAACATTGTTGCACTAGACTCAATTTGCAGATCACCTTGTTTTTTAATATGGCAAATTGTTTGAGAGCCATCTTTCCAGTAGATTGTAACTTTATTATCAAAATCTCGTAATGTTGCCTCAACCTTTTTTTCTTTATTATCTTTTTCTTCCAGCTTAATAGATTCTAATAAATAATATAAGAATTCACTTGGTTTGCCGTTGATTTTTTCTTTCCATTCATCTGTTTTTTCTTGTTCAGATTTTTTTTGCTCTAACTTTTCCTTCTTTTGCTGCAGCTTATTTTGTTCTGCTTCCAGCTCTAACTTTCTAACTGTGTCACGTAGTTCTTTGACTTTATTTTCTAATACTAATAATTTATTAGTATTATTTCCATTGTTAGCTTCTAAATCAGGCGTACTTGGTTGAGCTTGCTTCTTTTTTATTTCTTCTAATTCATTCCTTACTACGTTTAATTGCTCCTTCAATTCCGTTTTTTCCTCTTCTGTATCCTCTTTTAACTTTTTTAGCATGCTAAGGAACTCGTTATTATTAGACTGCGTAGTTGATTGAAGCCAGCCTACAAAGCGGCTTGGTTCAAATCGTTCAATTTTATCTTCAGCAATTTTAATAGCATTCTCTAACCTAGAAAAAGTACCTTCAATATCTAGTGAATGTGCTTTTTTTGTCAATTCTTTAGTGTTGTTTAAAACTTCTGAAATTTCTGCATGTAGCCAATCTAAATCTTTTTTGATGTCTTCTCTGATTTTTTTTAGGTGATCAAGCGTTTCTTTAATGTTAATATTTGCAGGCTTTAAAAGACTATTATCAAGTAAATCGCAAGCTTTTTTAAGGTTACTGTCAAATGAGTTGCAAAGCGGACTAAGTAGTTTTTTCATTAGAGATATTAGTTCATTTTCCCTTTTACCAAGCTTATTTTCTACTACTGATACAACCATGCCCTTTCCAGACCAGTATGGAAATAGAAGACCTAAAGAACTGTGTTTTCTAATAGTATGATTTTCATGATCCACGCTATTACTTATTAGATTGCTAAGTGTTGAT
>NZ_JAPQLM010000194.1:0-9191 GCF_028981765.1 Wolbachia endosymbiont of Drosophila seguyi | reverse complement strand
AGTATAATGTAAGTAATTAGCCAACCACGGGGCTTCTTTTGCCTTTTTTTTCGTTTGGTAAATTTCTTAAATATTTATAGCTAAACGACAACCGTCATCCCGCTACGTGTTAGCGGGATCTCTTGTTAGCGGCTGAGATACCGCGAATGAATCGCGGTATGACGGTTCGTGACGGTATGACGGTTCGCGGTGACATGACGATAACCTCGTCATCCCGCTACGTGTTAGCGGGATCTATGTTAAGGTATGGCGGTTAAATAAGGGATCTATGTTAAGAGATACCGCGAATGAATCGCGGTATGACGGTTCGCGGCGGGATTCCAGTGTCTGGGCACTGGGATGACAGGAAAAGGGGCTACTTGGATTACAGCAGATCACCTCTTCACAAAGATTTTATCAGTAATACGCATATCAATAATACTCCAATCGCTGAAAGTAAAATCAGTTGTATTGTGTAAGTGGTTTAAATAGTCCCATGCACTATAAGGGTTATCTTCAGGCAGTTTTACTGTGGAATCGTTATCAAGTATGATATTCCATCTTCTATTCCCTATATAAGCAAAAGAAGAAATGTGGTCACTTAATTGAGTTTTACTCTCTAACACATCTTTAACAAATTCTAGGTTTGATAATGAGTTTTGTCCTGTAATTACAACAAGATCATCTACTAGATAGTCATCTACGATCACTTTACCTTCAAAATCAATTACCGAGGTTTTGTTATTATCTTTCCAGAGAGCAAACGGTTTATGCTCATCTATATTAATGTGTAGAGTATTGGGCAAAATTCTGTGAACTCTTACGTGTTTTATCCATCTGCTTACGGATTGTATGTTACCGGCAAGTTTTGAAAGTGATATATACAGGATAGGTTGCGTTCTATCTGTCAAACTTAGAATATCCTTTTTGTTTGTAAATTTATTGCCGCTCACGACTACTTCGTCGATTGAAAATCCACTACTGAGTAATAAACTAGATAGGCAGTCATTGTACCAAGTAAAGTAGTAATTAAATCGATTTATTATTTTATCAAGTGAGCTGTAAAGTATTAGCGTAAGAAAAAGTGCTGTGATAACAACCAAGGCACACTTACGCAAAAAACTCCTTTGGCTTCTAGTAATACTGCTCAACATGACTTAAATCCCTAATATTTTTGTGCTGCAAACTATCTTCAATAATAATTTTAACTAATTCATTAAAATTGATTCCTTTTGCCAATTTTGCAATTTCTGGCACTAACGATAACTCAGTAAAGCCAGGATGTGTATTAATCTCAAGCATTTTTAAAGTGTTATTTTTGGGATTATAACGGAAATCTGAGCGGGAAATAGTTTTGCATCCTAAAAATTGATGTATTTTCAGTGCGTGTTCCAAGGTCATTTTATATATATTGTCAGGAATTTTAGCAGGAAATATATGTTCTGCAAATCCATCTGTATACTTTGCTTCATAATCATAGAATTTATTTTTTGGTCGTACTTCTATAGTGCCAATTGCTTCATCCAGCAATACAGCAGTATGTAACTCTATGCCCGGTATGTATTCTTCTACGATCATCTTTTCCATTATAGTAGAACTATTATTTTTCAGTTCTAAGTAATCCTCGTGCGAGAAAATTATGTACACTCCAATACTTGAACCTTCATTAATTGGTTTTAAGACGTACGGATAATCGATTTTAATATTATTTTTTAGTACATCTTCTCGGCTAATTACATAACCTTTTGGAGTGTCGATATTAAGGGATCGAAATATATGCTTTGACATCACTTTATTTATAGCAACGGCAGAAGCCATAACTCCTGAGTGTGTATATTTTATACCTAAGATTTCCAATAAACCTTGAATGCAGCCATCTTCACCATAAGGTCCATGCAGAGCGATAAAAGCAAGGCCCGGATTAATTTTTTTAAGCTTTTCAGCAATATTGCTGTCAACATCTATTTCTATTGCATTATATGAAAGGCTATCGAGCGCCTTCTTCACTGCTTTTCCGCTCATAAGCGATATTTCTCTCTCACAAGAAAATCCACCACTTAAAATTGCTATAGTTGGAATCATAAGCATTCTATGTTTTGCTATATAGCATACATAATGGTTACATTAAGCTTATTAAATACCTACTTTGGCTAACTATAAACTTTCTTCAAGCACTTTTTTTATCCACTTCAAATAGCGTGCTCTGCAACGGTAGTGGCGTGTTTGCTGCACCTTTATACTGTTCACAGATAAGCTTTTCTAAATCCTCAGCAGATTGTTCTTTTGCTTCTTCTTTTTTCACTACTCCACTAGTTACTAAATCAATTAAGGCTGTAGTGTGTATTATCATTCGATTATTTAGCTCAAATATCTTTTTTGTATCAAGTGAAGAGTTTCTAATTAAGGCAGATAGTGCATGCATATATTTGTCTATATCAGAAAGACTTTTGCTTATATCATAGTTGCTAACTAACATATATTCCTTCAAACGCTCAATTTCTTCTGGAGTAAACTTGTAAACTTCATCAAGTTTCCTTATTAAAGATATAGTAAGTATTCTACTTAGAACTCTCAATTCTCTAATAAATTGTACTCCTTCTCCTTCAGGATAAGACATTTCTTCTTTTTTATATTTCTTAAATAATTCTTGATCATAAGACTTTCTGAGATCTGACGTCATTGCCAATGCTAACTCTTTTGAACCTAGCTTAAAAACTTCGTTGAAGCTGCTTGCGTTGGCATCTTGTGCACTGCCTGCAGTAATTCCACAACTCCAAGAAATCTTTTCAAACAAGCTATGATACTCTTTTATCATCTCTTCCAGCAATATTTTAATATCATCTTCGGTTAACTCTACTGTTGATAATAGATCACATGCTTTTTCAAGATTACCGTTCGCTTGAAAAAGTAACCCTTCAATCTTTTTAATGGTTTCTCTTTTATTTATACTCATAACTTACCCCCAAGATTTAATGCTAACAGCTAGTTTTATAATCAAATATTGCAAAAGTCAATAAGCCTTTTTCCTTAATCCTTAAATTAATCGATACTAATTTATCAGCATAACAACTTAGATAACGCAACTATTTTCAGCAACCAAAAACAACAACCCTGAAATACAAAAAGTTTCTTTTCCTTCAGTAGCATTATTCTAAATTTTCATCAAAATAAGCTGTTTTATCCTTTTTTTCCTTATACTCTTCTGCAGTATAGAGGGGTTGCTTTTTAGCTGTGATATTTGGCCACTTTTGTGAGTATTCTACATTTATATCGTAAAATAACTTGAAAGTTTTTTGTTCGCTGCTCAGCAACTCTTCATCTAGTTCTAAAATATCTTTTATGGAATCATCAGTTACAATTGCATCTACTGGACACTCAGGTATGCACACTCCGCAATCAATACATTCATCTGGGTTAATCACGAGCATGTTTTTGCCTTCATAGAAGCAGTCAACGGGACATACTTCCACGCAGTCTGTATATTTACATTTTATGCATTTATCTGTAACAAAATGCGTCATAAAACACTGTATATTTGCATTATCTTGGGTACACTAAATTGATAAGAAATTCAAGCTTTTTATGAAGATAAATAAATTGAACAACAAAGAATTAGAAGTATGGTTAAGCCTGGCTAGAACCATAGGACCAATAAAGTTTTTTAGTATACTAAGAACACACGGATCGCTAGATGAGGTGCTAAAATATCTCAATAGGGTGGCTAATGATAAGGTGTATGGCATTCAAGATGCACGAGAAGAAATCAATAATGCAGAAAGAATTGGAGCTAAAATTATACCCGCATGTGACCCAGATTACCCTGATCTTTTAAGAAATATCCCTAGTTGTCCTCCTGTAATAACTGCGCTTGGTGATATATCATTATTAAGCCGTGAGATAATTGCAATAATCGGTGGGCGTAACTCTTCAATGAATGGAAGAAATTTTGCCAATAAGTTGGCACTTGATTTAAGCGAAGCTGGTTTTATTATCGTTTCTGGACTTGCAAGAGGAATTGATACTGCAGCAAACAGTGTAATATACAAAAATCATCCCACTATTGCTGTTACAGCAAGCGGAATTGATGTGGTGTATCCAAAAGAGAATTTTGATCTATACAAAAAAATCACTGGGAACGGTGGGTTAGTAATTACTGAGCTTCCATTTGCTACTAAACCAAAGCCTCAGTATTTTCCTCAAAGGAATCGAATTATATCTGGCCTATCGCTAGGTGTTGCAGTGATTGAAGCATCGAAACGTTCTGGCTCTCTAATAACAGCAGATTTTGCTTTAAATCAAGGGAGAGAGGTGTTTGCAGTTTCTGGTTTCCCTTTAGATTCACGCTGTAGTGGTAGTAATTATTTAATTAAAAACGGTGCTAAGCTTATCGAATCCGCTGATGACATAATAGAGAGTATTAGGTTTAGTTTACCTCCGCAGCAAAAAAACCTATTTGATGTTGAGCACCATTTTGTTAACCAAAAACAAGAAAAATTACAACAGGCAAAATCTGTTATAGTTGATCATATTAACTCTGTACCTGTTGATATAGATGAACTTATATTAGCAAGCGGACTTTCTACCAACATAGCTCTAATGGCTCTTTTAGAACTAGAGTTGGAAAACAAAATAGAGCGTTCACCGGGGAATAAAATATCGTTAATTTTCTAGATTACTTTAGCTATACTAGATGCTCGTACAGACATATGCTTGACACTGAAATGATGCCATTTGTTATAGGATTCTTAGTTGCTGATTTTAGAATTGATAAGAGAAAACTTTTTTTCAACTTGTTGTATAATTTTATAAAAGTGATCGAAATCTAAGCTTGCACTGCCAATTAAAACTCCTGATAAATTTGAGATACTGAGCAAATTTTCTATATTTTCTGAACTGACTGAACCACCATATATAATGTGTTTTTTACTAGTACACAATTTTATTACCTCTATCACCTTAGCAATTGCATCATTATTTGGCACATGACCTGTGCCTATTGCCCATATTGGCTCATATGCTACGGTATATTCACCGTGTGTTGGCAAACGGTTTTTGCATTGATATTCTATTACTTCTTTTGTTTTTTCATTCTTATAATCTTCTGAATTTTCACCCACACAGATAATTGGGTGTAAGCCTGATTCTATTGCTATTTCCGACTTAAGTTTTATTTCACTATCTTTTTCATTAGCCCTTTCAGAATGCCCAAGTATTACGTAAGTACACCCTAGTTCTTTTAACATTTCTGCACTAATTTCACCTGTGTAAGAACCGAACTTTTTATGATGGCAATTCTGTGCTCCTATATTAATATTATTGTTCAACTCTATACTGCTTGGAAATGACGTAAAAGGAGGGCAAATCACTAGCTTAGAGGTAATTTCGTTGCTCTTGTTGTTAAGTTTGCCTATAAAGTCAACAAATGAAGAACGCATTCCATTCATTTTCCAATTTGCTACTATTAAAAAGGACATCAACTTTACTTATATGGGCGAGAGTGCCGGCTGTCGGACTTGAACTGACAACCTACTGATTACAAGTCAGTTGCTCTACCAATTGAGCTAAGCCGGCGTTAAACACATTAATAATATACAATTATCAATGAATTTTCGTCAACTAATTTTTAAAATACTGTATAATGAAAATAATATGAAAAAATTTTTACTGAAGCCAAAAAAGAGTCTAGGGCAAAATTTTATTTTATCGAGTGAGATAACAAAAAAAATCGTCGCTTTAGCTGGTAGTCTGGAAAATTTTAATGTCATTGAAATTGGTCCTGGATATGGTGCATTAACAAGAGAAATATTGGTGCATAATCCAAAGTCTCTACTTTCTATAGAAAAAGATAGAGATTTAGTAAAACACCATGACCAACTGCTAAATGAGCATCAAGGAAAGTATAGAATTATAGAAGCGGATGCACTGCATATTATAGAAGAAGAGCTGATAGAGCGCCCAGTTAAAGTTATTGCTAACTTGCCTTACAATATCTCGGTAGCGTTATTTTTAAAGTGGTTAGATAGTATAAAATTTTTTATGAGTTTGACATTAATGTTTCAAAAAGAGGTAGCAGATCGCATTACAGCAAGACCCAATTCTAAAGATTATGGTCCTCTATCAGTGCTAAGCCAGTTACTATGCGATATAAAAAAGGAATTTGATATTGAACCTAAAGAGTTTTTTCCAAGACCAAAAATACATTCTTCAGTAATTACAGTAAATCCTTTGCCTACCCCAAAGTTTGTAGTAAACTTGGAAACCTTAATAAAATTAATACGTGCTGTTTTTGCTCAAAGAAGAAAGATGCTGAGAAATAGCTTGCAAAATATAACGAACCACGCTGAAACTGTCCTTGAAAACGCTAAATTGAGTGGAAATGAACGTCCAGAAAACTTAACTATTGAGCAGTTCTGTTTGCTGGCAAATAATGTAGAATGCTTATTGTGCAATAAAATGTATTAGCAACTATATAGCTTTTCTATCTCCTAAAAACAGTTAGAGCTATACAATTAAAGGCTCCTAGCTAATTTTGCCTATTGCAATTTAATTAATTGGCGTATAAGCTTTAAATAAAGCCTATGAAAAAAATGGAAGCTTGTTATTCGTTTGACGATATACTTCTTTTGCCAGCCTATTCTAATATGTTGCCTTGCGATGCAGATACAAAAACTTATTTAACAAATAGTATAGAACTAAATATCCCTCTCATATCCTCTGCAATGGATACTGTTACTGAATCGGGCTTTGCAATAGCTATTGCCCAACATGGAGGGATAGGTTGCATACATAAGAATTTATCAATAGATGAACAAGTTTTAGAAGTGAGAAGGGTGAAAAAATATGAAAGTTGGATCGTGTATAACCCAATTACGATTTCACCGGATAAAACAGTTGCGGAAGCAATTTCATTAATGAGAGAGCACAATTATTCTGGCATTCCTGTAGTCGATCAACGCAAGTTAGTTGGAATTTTAACTAACCGAGATGTGAGATTTATTGAAGACCAGAACATGAATGTAAAAGTTTCCGAAGTGATGACAAAAGATAAGTTAGTGACAGTGCGGGAGCAGGGAGTGAATAGTGCCTCAGCAATGAAATTGTTGCATGAAAATAGAATAGAAAAGCTTTTGGTCGTAGATGAAAATTCTTGTTGTATAGGTTTAATTACGGTTAAAGACATTGAAAAATACAATAGATACCCAAATTCATGTAAAGACAGTAAAGGGCGTCTCAGAGTTGCCGCTGCAATTGGCACTGGTAAAAAAGATGGTATAGACAGATGTGAAGCTTTGATCGGAGAAGAAGTTGATGTAGTTGTTGTGGATACTGCTCACGGTCATTCCGAAAACGTTATCAATACCATTAGGGAAATAAAAAAGATGTATCCTAATACGCAATTAATTGGCGGAAACATTGCAACAAAGGAGGCTGCTGAAGCGTTGATTGATGCGGGTGTTGATGCAGTGAAGGTTGGAATAGGGCCAGGATCAATCTGTACAACCAGAATAGTTACAGGTGTTGGTGTGCCACAATTCTCTGCAATCAAGAATGTTGCAGAGGCGTGTAGAGCAAGAAACGTCAGACTAATTGCTGATGGTGGGGTAAAATACTCAGGAGATGTTGCAAAAGCTATTGCAGCTGGTGCTGACTCTGTGATGATTGGTTCGATTTTTGCTGGCACTGACGAAAGCCCAGGTGAGATTATTATGTATAAGGGCAGAGCATATAAAGGCTATCGAGGAATGGGATCTATTAGTGCAATGAAACGAGGTTCAGCTAGCCGTTATTTTCAAGATAAAGATTCAAAACTCAAATTAGTTCCACAAGGAGTGGAAGGAAGAGTTCCATTCAAAGGTCCAGCTTCAGGAGTAATCCATCAATTGATTGGCGGATTGCAAGCTGCAATGGGGTATACTGGTAATAGGAATATAGAAGAGATGAAAAAAAATTGTAAATTTGTTACTATTACTGCATCAGGATTAAGAGAGAGTCACGCTCATGATATAGTCATTACACAAGAAGCTCCAAATTATGCTTATCAAACGTCCAATTTGTCAACCGATTCGGAGTAGTCCAGAAAAAGTAGAGAGAAAGTTAAAACGTTTTTGGAGTAAAATAAAACGTTTTTTCAAAATATGACAAATAGAAGAGAATATACAGCAGAATTCAAATTAGAAGCTGTTAAGCTGGTTAAAGAAACAGGTCAAGCAAGTACAAAAATAGCAAAAGATCTAGGTATAGATGGCAGTATGTTAAGTAAGAAAATATAATGGAAAAATGTCTGGAGCATACGCATTTCCAGGCAAAGGCTCCTTATGACAAAGAAAGATTTGATCTAAAAAAAGAGCTAATAAGAGAAAGAGACATCTTAAAAAAAGCCCTGGGCAAAGAAAAAGAGTAAAGTATTCTTTTATATAGAAATTGCTATAAAACACAGGAACTATGTAGGGTTTTGTACTGGTGGTATGGGTTGCTAAGGAAAAAAGCAGTAAAGAATTAGCAAAAGAAGGGCTTCTAGCAGATATTCAAAAAATACATCAAGCTTCTAAATGCAGATATGGAGCCCCTAAAATTCACGCTGAATTAAAAGCTTTAGGCAAAAATTAAAACAGTACAAAGTGTTATGCAAGAAAATGGCATTAAAGCCAAGTTTAGACGAAGGTTCAAAAATAAAAAACAGCAAATAAGCAACCGAGTTGTGGCTCCGAACACATTGGATCAAAATTTTACTACTGATCAGCCAAATAAAGTTTGGGATTACCTACATAAAAACTAAAGAAGGTTGTTGGCGGCAATAATTGACCTATATTCACGCATGGTGGTTAATGAGTAACATGATAATTAGTTATAGATTCTTTATTGATGGCCGTTGATAAACGCAAACCCGATAAAAATCTGCTGTTACATAGCGATCAAGGGTCACAGTATACCTCTCAAAATTACCAATTTCTATTGAATACAAAAAACATCATTTCCAGCATGAGCCATAAGGGCTGTTGTTACGATAACTCTGTTGCAGAAAAGTTCACTTAAAAGGGAGCTGCTTATTGATACTTCTCGCTCAACAAACCAGAACTGCCATATTTGAATACATAGAAATCTTTTATAACAAATAACGTAGACATTCTACTATTAACTATTGCATTCCTGCACAATTTATTCTCATGATAAAAACGTCTTAACTTTCTCTCTACTTTTTCTGGGTAAGGTCA
>NZ_JAPQLM010000193.1:0-23237 GCF_028981765.1 Wolbachia endosymbiont of Drosophila seguyi | reverse complement strand
AAGTTGATCGGCATGGCAGCATATCAAAGATGGGACCAGCGGAATGTAGAAGTATGTTATATGAAGCTGCACAAACAATGCTTACAGTTACCAAGAGGACATTTAAATTAAAAAACTGGGGTTGCGAAGAAAAAAGGAATGAAAAAAGCAATTGTAGCAGTAGCAAGAAAATTAGCTGTAATTATGCATAGGATGTTGGTTGATAAAACAGAATTTTATTATCAATAAACATCAAAAGAGCATAGGACAATAATTTTATTGAAAATAAAGATAGCAATGCCGATGGAAGGGACAAGCAAGAACTTAGTTAGACTTCGTGGTAAACATGTTGCCGTCCACTTCCGCCTAACAAGTATAATGCGGCTTGACAAATTTATTGTCATCTCAGACCGCGGAGAGAACCATATGCTACTTTTAACTTATGTAAAATTACCAAGGATTATGGAGAAGATATGCTGTTTTGATTTGTGTGAAAATTATTGTTGACTTATGTGCAATTAGAGAACCTAAGTCACTTTAGCTATATATAAAAGGTTTAAGTGGTTGTATTGATGTATCTTTGTATTAAAAAACACCCAATAAGCAGAGTTGTAAGTGGAATAAACCACAAAATGTAAGTGCTAGGTGGTACGATTATAATTGAATTGCCGTAAGAATTTTTTAACTCTGAGATTATCTCTTCATCAGTGTATCCATCATTGATTTTTTTACGAATTGCTTCTCGCATATCATACGCGATCTGAGATCCAGATTCAGACAATGATTCGCCAGAACATATTGGACACCTTATTATTTCAAATAAACTGGTTGCTCGTTTTTCCATGCCTTTATCTCTGAGTTTATTATCCAGAGTAAAAGCGTTTACGCCTGAGTGGAATATCAATATGAAAAGTAAGCTAATTACTATTCTCATTCTTGGTTAATTGGATTATTTTACTGAGTTGGTTCATAAAATCAGTGATGGATAACTTTCCAATAAAGCTTGACCCTACATCATCATCGTACTTTATTGAAAATTGAATGCCATTATCAGTTGTTTTTTCTGATAAGGAAGGTACTAATTTTTCGAACGCATCTGAAGTTTTTGAGTCACCAATCATAAACGAGATTAATTCTTTATAATTTGATATAGCCACGTTGATTTTGTCTTTAAATGAATATGTAACTAAGTTGTAATTGTTTACCCCACCATCTGCAGCAAAAGAAAAATTATTACTTTGAATCAAAAATTTCTCTATATTGAAATTAATTCTGGAAGCCGAGATGTCGTTTACAAATTCATAATCAAATTTAATGTCGATACTAAGGTAACTTTCAGGACTTGCAGTATTTTTATACCGATAAGTATACAAATCAAATCCTAGCTTAGCATTTCCACTCAGTTCTTTATCGAGGTGAAATTGAATGTAATTGCTTTTATCATTCACTTCAGTTATAATACTTTGCTGATTTTCTAAAACATCACATTTTAATCCATAATCTTCGTAACGAAGTGTATCTATATAGTCTATCACGGTACTATTTTTGTTGAATCGCAATGAAGATGGTAAATCGTTTAGCCTAACAACAAAGTGGCTGCTATCGTTTGTGTGGCATTTTATATTCTTTTTCTCATCACCATGAACAGCAATATTGACTTCATTGCTTGGTATGTAGATATATACTGATTTATCAAACAATCTATTTTTTATCAATAAAGCATCAGATGAGATGGTTAATTGCTCATTGGAAAATTTTGGGTTTGTCACACGAAAAATTAGGTTAGAAGGAAATCCACTAAAATCATGTGAAATATCAAATTTTTCGTCGTTAATGTATAGTATTGTTTCAGCTAAAAGATTTTTTACCTTACATGCAGAAAAATACCAAAAACCACTATACGCTACAGAAATAAACAAAAGTAAAGAGATGATAATATAGATAAAAATCTTACGCATAGCTAATCACTCCCCTGTTTATCCAATGATATATTTCTTGTACCCCTTGGTATGGTTACACACAAGCCGTCGATATCTTTTGTGATTTTTATTTGGCACCCAAGTCTTGATGTCTCTGTTAAGCCGAAAGCTAGGTCTAACATATCATTTTCCTCATCAGATATAGGGTTATGTATTTCTACAGCATTATAAAACTTTGGATCAACAATTACATGGCATGTAGAGCAAGCAAGAGAACCTTCACATGCACCTTCAAGCAGATCTGGATCACTTCTGTGGGCTAAATTGAGCAGAGTTTCTCCCTCTGCAGCTTCATAGCTTTTCTTACTCCCATCAGGTAAAATAAAAGTAACAGATGGCATATTATTCCTATTAAAATCCTTACTAATTTCTCTATATCCTACAGGTAATAACTAATATTTGCAAACTCTTTACAATTCCAGTGCCTATTTTTTGTTATCCAAGTAGCCGACACTGGTTTCCAGAAAAAAGGGTGTTATGCAAGTAGCTGACACTGGTTTCCATCCAAGACGGCAGTGCCCTCTTCTTGTCATCCTAGTGCCTTCTTCTTGTCATCCCAGTGCCCAGACACTGGGATCCAGGAATTTTATTAAGTTAGTAAGCATAAAAGTATAGCTAACGCGAGCTCTACGTCATACCGCCGCGGTATCTCTAGATCCCGCTAACACGTAGCGGGATGACGAACTGCTATACCGCCACGAACCGTCATACCGCGATTCATTCGCGGTATCTCAGCCGCTAACAAGTAGCGGGATGACGGTTGTTGTTTAGCTACAAACGTTAAGAAATTTACTAAGCGAAAAAAAAGGCAAAAGAAGCCCCGTGGTTATTATCTGCTTTAAAATATTGGCGTTTTTTATGTTTTAAACGCTTGACAAGCGAAATTCAGTTGCTTTTAATTGCAACTAACCTACGCTGCAAATGTTTAGGAAATTTACCAAGCAGAAAAAAAGACAAAGAATCCCCGAGTTGGCTAGTCTTTTACTATCTCTGTCGAGTATTGGCATTTTTTGATGTCTTGTAACGCTTTATAAGCGCGTTCAGCTTATCTAGATAAAAATCTAGATGTAGATGAAGTTTTGTAAAGACATACAGTATCTATATACTGCAAAAAATTGAANATAAGACGCCGATACATTAAGTAATCCTTACCTTTTAATCTGCAGATTGGCGAAAGCAAATACAATAGCTTCAGTTTCATGATAAGGGCGCTGGCGGAGTTTGTCAAGTAAGTTTTTTGTTTCTATTGAATGACAGTTGTAACCTACGAAAGAAGTCTGTTGTAATTTGTACGATATCTTTATAAAATGGTTCGCATAAGTTATCTAGCAGTGCAACTAAACAAATACAAAAATCAAAACGTCGCGGTTTTTGGTCTTGGTAAAACTGGTTTATCCGCCATTAACGCTCTAACAAAGAGTGGTGCAAGAATATATGCATGGGATGATCATGAAGAGCAAATAGCAAATGCAAAAATGATGTATAAAAAATGTAATTTTATTCATCCCAAGGAATACAATTGGCATGAGATCAGTGCATTGGTTTTAAGCCCTGGAGTGCCAACAGAGCCACATTGGATAGTAAAACTTGCAAGGAGATTTGATTGCAAAATAAAATCAGACATTGAGCTATTTCTTGAAGCTAAAACTACGCACCAGAAGGTAATAGGCGTCACAGGAACAAATGGTAAATCAACCACTACATCACTAATAGGGCACATATTAAAATCTGCAGGGAAAAAAGTAGCTATTGGTGGAAATTTAGGCGTTCCTGTTTTGGATCTAGAAAGAGATGCAGAAATTTATGTAATCGAACTCTCCTCTTTTCAATTGGAGTTGATGAATGAAATTAACGTGGACATTTCAGCACTGCTCAATATTACACCAGATCACATAGATAGACATGGAAGTATGGAGAACTACATAGCAACTAAATTAAAACTGATAAACGGTAGTGAGGTTGCCGTAATAGGATGTGACAATGAGATTACTGCTGATATATTCAACAAATTCACTGGAGACAAAATTCCAATCTCAGTAACATATTCCCCGATGTCATTCCAGCGCGTGACGCTGGAATCCAGAAAAGAAAAACCATTGCCAACTACTCAGATGACAGAGGGTGGTGCAAGAGATCTAATATCATTGGCAGGTAACAATTTGCTTGATTATAGTGAACAGATTACTGGTATAGATCGAAATTATCTGGATCCCAGTGTCAGCTACTTGGATGACAAAAGGGGCACTGGGATCCAGAAGATCTCGTTAAAACTAGAGAATCATAGCTTATCAGTAAGCGACGTGAAAATAAACCTAATATCCAACGCAGAAAACATAGCAGCCACATATGCCGTATGTAAGGTACTTGGAGTAGATAGCAACACTATTATCAATGGAATCAAGTCCTTTTCAGGACTGAGGCATAGGAATGAACTGCTTGGCAAAATAAGAAATGTGTTTTTCGTGAACGATAGCAAAGCAACTAATGCAAAATCGAGCGAAAAGGCGATCTTATCTTATGAAAACATAAATTGGATCGCTGGTGGAAGAAGCAAAAAAGGTGGAATAGAATCATTAAGCAAGCATTTTACAAGGGTTAGAAAAGCTTTTCTTATTGGAGAATCAACCGAAGCTTTTGCAAATGTTATGGAGAATAAAGTAGATTATGTTAAATGTTGCAATCTAGAAGATGCATTCAGATTGGCTTTTGAAGAGGCCTTAAATAGCGCAGAAGAAGTAACAATATTACTTTCTCCCGCGTGTGCTTCTTTTGATCAATGGAAAAATTTCGAGGAACGTGGTGAAGCATTTTGTAGAATGTTTGAAAATCTCAGGTACAATCACACATGCTGTTTAGTATGATGTTGCGTGGAACAAAAGTTAATAATAGATAAGCTAATTAGGGTTATTCCATTTGAAGGGATAAGCGATGAAACCCTATTAAAGGTGTGCACTGACCTTAATCTAGCTAATAGCTTTTGCAAATTTCAGAATGGAATATATAGCGCTTTGGAGCACATAGCAGAGGACTTAAATAGCTCAATGGAAGCTGAATTAAGAAATTCTAATTTAGAAGATATGAAAGTGCGAGAGCGAGTAAAGTTAGCTATTCAAATACACCTTTCAAACTATGCTAAGCTACCGAATTATAGAGAACTTTTCAAAAATGTTTTATCATTCTCCGTATCACCAAAAAATACATATTTTTCTAGTAAACTTTTATACAGAACTATTAGTGCGATTTGGTATGGCATTCATGACCAATCAACAGATTTTAACTACTATACAAAAAGAGCAATATTAGCTGGAGTGTACTTAAGTACGATACTTTTTTTTATCAATGATTATTCAGAAGATTTTGTGGATACTTTATCGTTTCTTGATAACCGTATCAACAATGTCATGACATTTCAAAAATTCAAAACTCGCTTAAAAGGAATCATAGGAAATTTCTTATAAGCTATT
The DNA here is from genome assembly GCF_028981765.1 of Wolbachia endosymbiont of Drosophila seguyi. Lineage (NCBI taxonomy): Bacteria > Pseudomonadati > Pseudomonadota > Alphaproteobacteria > Rickettsiales > Anaplasmataceae > Wolbachia > Wolbachia endosymbiont of Drosophila seguyi. The sequence goes on along the minus strand of NZ_JAPQLM010000193.1, from coordinate 17,815 downwards.
GATTGTTGGTAGAAAAGTACTTGAGCACGATCCTGAAAAGGTTTGTGAAAATAAAAATATTCATGCTGATCATAAAGAACATTTAGTTTATTGTGAGGATAATAATGGTACAACAAAATACACCAGTTACGAAGAAAAAGAAAATAAATTTATTGAAGAAGCACATGAATATTTAATAGACTCTGAATTTAATAAAAATTTTGATCTAGGGCAGTACAGAATAAGTAATTTCTCCGGAAACTTGACGAAAATAGAACTGGAACTCATCAATGAAAAGTATATGCAAGTTTAAGTTGATAGAGAAAGAAAAATTATTCTTGCTATACCGTAAATACGTTCCAAGATTACACTAAAGTCTTTATTGCACTCAAAACCTTCGTTTTTCCTAATCTCTAGAATTATCAATGCATCATCACTTAACCAGCCTGAGTTAGCTAGTCCATTCAACGTTGATTCAACTAGATTGCTATTGTAAGGTGGGTCTATAAAAACTATGTCGCATTTTGAAATAGGTTTTGGTAAGCAGTTAGCACTGCAGCAAATTAGCGTAACATTGTCCGTAATTCCAAAATCTTCTGCTGTTTTTTTAGGCAGTTGCAAATTGTAATAATCTGAATCCACCATGAATGCATGTTTAGCGCCGCGAGAAAGCGCTTCAAATGAAAAAGAGCCACTTCCGCAGAACAAATCAAGTACATTCAAGTTATAAATAGGTTTTCTTGAGGAAAGTATACTAAATATTGCTTCTCGAACAATACTCATAGTTGGTCGTGCAGCTAAATGCTTACCTGTAGTTATTTTTCTTCCGCGATATTTGCCTGCAATGATGCGCAGCATATTAAATAAGCTCCAAAATAATTAATTATTTATACTATATGATTAATGTCAATATGGCTTTAGCAGTTTAATAGAGAGAAGCTATCGAGTCGTTTGTAAGAAAAACACAAACACAAGACTCATCAGTTATCTTTTTCTGATTTGCCTGCTGCATTAATTGCTTGACCAATCTCATCTTGTAAATCATCATGATCATTTTTTTCATCATGATTTAGCCCTTCAATTCTGCTTTCTAACTCTAACTTAATTATAGTATTGATTTTATCTATATTATCAAGAAAGCCTCTACATTCTTCTTCACTATACTCTTCACCAGATGCTTTTTTTTCAATAAATAGGTTTTTAAATCCTGCTAGATCAGAATTCTGATCGGTATTTAGTACAACATTTCTCTCTATGAAGCTAAGATCTCACAGCAGTAAGCTAACCTCTAACAGATCTTCACTTTTCACGCTTTTAAGGTCTTCAAGACTTTCTAAAATACTAAACACCTTAATCCTTTCTTGTACAATCTCTTTGTCTTCCTTATCAAATTCAGACAATAAACTATGATTATCTACAAATTTCTCACTCAAAGCTTTATTCAATTTAGCAAAATTGACATCCTTGTCAAGTGATGTGTTATCCCGCAACAAGTCTACCCTTGCCCTACGCGCATTTAAAATGTCGTCGTAGTCATTTAACTTTATGTTGCCATCTTTGTCTTGCTGCAATTTATAATAATCAAGGCCTTTGAAATTTTTATTAGTCTTCATCTTCAATCCTCTTCTCATCTCCTTTTGCATCTGGTTTCCTCATTGGTTCCGGTAATTTCCTTTTACTGTCTTCTCGATTTCTTTTTTCCTCTCTTTCAGCACGTTTTTTTATAGCTTCCTGGGTATTCATTTCAAAAAGTGCCTTAACGTACTCTTCTGGATTTTTTGGTTCTTTAAATAAAGGCTTAAGATTATAAACTTCGTCTTTTCGATCTCTTTCTTCTTTTCTTCTAGCTCTTTCAGCACGTTTTTCTACAGCTTCTGGAGTGTTCATTTCAAAAAGTGGTGAGAGGTTGTAAACTTTATCTTGATTTCTTCTGCCTTCTCTTTCAGCACGTTTTTCCATACCTTCAAAAGCAGATCCAAAATCATCAATTTCATCTGAACCTTTTGGTTCCGTGCCTAAATTTCGTGTCACTTCATTTGATTGATCAGGCTTATCTTCTTCTGTTGGCTGATCATGCTGTAGTTGATTAGGCTTGTCTTCTTGTTCTGTGCTTAGTTCTCGTACTACCTTATCTGGCTGACCTCCCCCTCGTAGTCGAAGAGGGTCGCCTTCTTCTAGTGGCTGATCATGGTTATCTCTTACTAGTTCCGTGCCTAACTCTCGTTCTACCTTATTTGATTGATCAGGATTGTCTTTTTCTGGTTCTCTCTTACGGCCGATAGTGTAATCATGAAGCTTCTCTAAGAAATCTCGCCTATATTCTTTTGCTCTATAGAGTAGGTTATGATCATAGCCATGCTTTCCTATAGAGTCAAGACCATGCTCCCAAGTAAACTTCATAGCATCTTCTATTGTATAGCCCAAATGTGATCCTACGTATCCTTTATAATAATCTAAATATTTACCGATCCTTCTGTGTGTAATATCTTCCTTATCAACTCCAAATGCCCTGTAAATTTTTTCCTCGAGCTTATCAACATCATTTTCAGGCGATGTTGCAAACTTCGTTGCTTCAATAGTAGCACCTACAAATTTACGTGGCACATCAATAGCGTATTTCAGCACTCCTCCAACTCTTGGTACTCTCCCCAGCAGATTAGCTGCACCTCCGGCTAATCTATCCGGTAAATGAGTAGCCCAACTGCCTAAAGACTCAAGTCCTCTACCAGCAAAATTTTGCCACTGCTGTTTGAATCCTTCCATTATGCCAGTCAAAGGCGATGCCTGATACATACTAGATATATTGTAAACGCTGAATCCACCACCAGCGATACTTGAGCCCATTTGTTGTACGAACGTGCGTAAGGAGAACATTAAAAATGAAAGCAAGAATAGTATAAAGATTTCCCCTGCATTGATTAAATAACCTCTCTGTATGTCTTGCACCCTTTGGTAATCGCTATTTTCTTGATAATTTTTGCAATCCTCACAATCTTTACATTTCTGACAGTATTCACTGTTGGGATCCTTATATAAATCATGAAGTTTCAGTATTCTACAACCTTGTTTTTCTACCGCACTCCGCACTAAAGATCTTATTTCATTAATTATTTCCCTATAACTATTGCATTTATTTATATCTTGACAGTAGCGTTTTATTATTTCACTAACATCACCTATCCTTTTCTCTATATTGTTGATCAGTAATATAATGTCAGCCCTCTCTGATGCATGAGATAAACTATTTGTTAAGCGCACTAGATCTTTTTCACTACAGCCATTACTAACTACCATATCACTTTCTGCAATATAGTGGTCTGCTGGATTATCTTTAGTTCCAGGAATTGGATTAAAGAAAGGATAATCTATATAACGAAACCCTTTTATATGTTCACCATTTTTATCTTTAGGGTAATCTGGTGGAAGCGGGATATATCCAGCACCACCAGTAAATTTTATTGTACCACCTTCTCTGCTTATCTTTTCTATACCTTCTATACTTTTATCTATGTTAAGAGAAGAAGCTTCTCCAAGAGTGTAAGGTACAAAAATTTGCCCTGGGGTCCAACCAAAGTACTGCTTATCAACGATACAAAAACCGCCAAACACCCATTTTGGAGCACATAACTTTACCTCGAACCATTTATTGTAGCATACAGTAAAACCTAGTTGTCTATAAAAGGTGTTCATTATCATTGAAGCCAACAATGACAAGAGAGTAAATATCATAATCGATTGTAAACAAAAACTGATGCAGAATTTTATCCAACCTTCAAATAGACTTTTCAGCGGTGAAAATAAAATAGAAATTAGAAACAGTGGCATGATAGCTATAAGAAAAGCTATACCCATAAAGCCAGAGAGAAATATTATGTAAGCATACAAGCACAACAAGAAGTATAGTACAATCCCTATGAAAATTGCCGGTATCATAAGAAGGCTTGCCCACATTTGGTAATGTAAAAACGCTGCAAACTTTTTCCAAACAGAATAAGCAAAAAATTTATTGAACATGTCCTCCATGAAGCTAAACAACTTAGCTTCATCTCCTTGAGCAATACTTCCGGTGTTCATGTTGCGAGCAAAGTTAGTAATTACACTTATCAATTGTTCAAGACCTTTAACGAATAAAACAAGAAAATGATCATAGAAAAATCTAAAACTTCCAGGAGATATAAGCACTATTACTAGAGTGATTTTCATCATTCTGATGAGCATATCATGCTTAGTTTCTCGTATCATGCCAAAAAGATAAAGAAGCGATGAAATCATTACAAATAGAACAAGCAAGGAAAGAACAAAATTGTGAAAGCTCGTACTTTTTTCAGCTATATTTTCGAACATAGCTTGTGCAACTGCAGGATCATTGCTATTAAAATGTTCTTTGCAATTTTCGTTAATCAATAATACACATTTTAGATAGTGATAAATGTAATCAAAAAACCCAAAACTACTTAGCTGCTGCACTCCACTTAAGAACTCAAAAGAGTAGCCACCTACATTATCTAAGTAATATCTATCTAATATTTTTACATATATTTTCCATCCCTTTTTTAACTTCAACTCATTACAATTTCTGTCCTTTAATTTAGTGTTATCTCTGTCTAAAGTAAAAAATCCATTGTCGCCCTCTGCTGTGGAGTTATAACCTAGATGTACAGTAGGATATTGAGGATCGCGCATTAACTTTAGATTTTCGTTAGGATCATCTTTCCCCGTTTGAAACAAAAGATAAGCACCATGACCGTTGGTAAACCAACATGGAGCACCACGTGATACTGTATTTGCACTATCATCTTCATTAATGCACTTGCAATTTACAGTGCAACTTGCATTAGGCTTACTTGAAAATTTTTGTATGCTAGGTTTATAATCATTACAAACTAAGTGAAAATTAGGTAAACTATTATCACTTTGTTTACCTTCAAATTTAGTTGCATATTTTAACTGCTCCAAGCTTTGTAAGGTATAACTGCCTTTTTTAGATTCCTTCTTGTTATTATTACTCCAAGATGTCCATGCACCATTAACTCGCACTTTTAAACTATCTCCATTGGTTTCGAGTCCGGTATCCTCCCACTTCACCACTTGGTTATGGTGAAAACCATAATTAATTTCGCCAGTTTCAGGATCAATAACTTCTCCATCTCCTGGAATAAACGCATCGTGGTCGCTTGAAAAATGAGCGCTTACTGCAATAGGTTTAGGACCAAAATAGTCAGCAGATATACACCTTGGAAAAGGCATATCGTTTTTACTACAACCTGTGATCAGCACATAAGCTGCAAGAAGTAATACCCTAAACCAACATTTGCCTAAACGTGATTGCATATCTAAACTTTTTCCAAATACAGAATAAATTTCTAAAACTTTACTTAAAATATCTTTTTAATTAGTTACTCCATAATATCATTTATATCTTACTCCTCTCCATTTTCTTCCTTGTTTTTAGCTTTAGCACTAGGATCACTTCTTATTGTTTCATCAGAATTTTTTTGCTGATCTGATTGTTTTAATGTTTTAGGTCTATCACTCGTTGTTTTATCAGAACTTCCTTTAGAATCTTCTTTTTTGTCTGGTTGCTTTGGCGTGTTAGGTAATTTAGCCTCAATTTTTCCCCGATCTTTACTCATTTTCTGCTTGATACTCTGTATCATACTTTGGGTCTTATCATCAAGGCCAACGGTTGACAGCATAGCTTGCGATGCGCTCTTAGCAACTGTACCAACACCGCCAGTAACTCCATAACCAGAGCTAAATAGTGTTTGTACCATAGTTTCCGATATAGAAACAAAAGCTTCCATTGCACCGGCAATAATGAGGTATATAAACGCCTGGATTAGGTCTATAGGTAATGCTGCAAAGTGTCCACCAGCCCTTTCTCCGGTACTGAGTGCAACATCAACGCTAGTGCCAGGACTGTATCCAAGAGGCAGTATTGATTTCATCAAGCACAGATCATACGATAAGAAATTTACGCTAATTAAACATTGATAGCATGCAGAAAAATTTGTGAGGTTATATAAAACTGAATACATCAACTGATTTAAAAGAGATAAAAATGAAAATAAAATGACTGGTTCTAATGAAACATGAGCCAACGTTTTTATCCAATTATCAAACAAGGGTTTAGTCTTTTGAAATAGAATAAATACGATAAATAAAGGTGTTAATGACAGTAAAAACGCCACTAGAACAGTAGATATTACATATTTAAACGTAGCGCTAATAATGCATTTTAAGAACATCAAAGTAGCGTAGAGTATTGCCAAAAATGCAATAAAGCCAAAAGGACCAGAGAGCATCAATGATAAAAACTTTAACCAAGTTTCTGCTGTGAATAATACTCCTGCTGTCAAGTCTAAGAATGCAAATTTTCTCCCCCCTTCCCCTATATAGCCAGAAAAGCTATCAACCAAATAAGTGCTACCATCTATAAAAAGTCTGGATAAAGTTGTACCAAAAAGTTCCCAGCTTCTATCGCTAAAGGCAAAAGCTATAAATGCTATCTTGAACATTCTTACAATGAAATCAAATTTACTTAGCTGTATTGTTCCAAGCATATAGCCAATGACAGTAAATATAACGTATAGAGTAAGTAAAGCTCTTACCCCCTGAAGAAGACCTCTTGCATATCCTTTGTATGAATCTTTAACGCTGTCCCCAATTACTTCTTCTTTTATAAATTTAAATACCCCGTTTACATTCGATGAAATAAAATCATTAATTTTTCTTTTGACAAATAAAGTTACACTATACTTATTGTTTTCGTAATATTTGCCATTTTTGTCCGTAATGTCATCTTTCTCTACGTTGCTTACATTGATGCCGAAATATATCTTCTTAGGTTTGCATTCATCTGTTATAGGTTTTTTGTCTTTGCATTCATCTGTTAAAAGACCTCCATCTATTATATAATATACCTTATCCTTTGTTTTATCTAAGTGCTCTACTTTTTTGAAATCATTAGTCTTTGGAGCAGATGGATCCCCTGGCGGGTTATCACCCAAATACACATACAGTTTTTCACCATTGATATATTCACACGATCTAGTCACTTTAACATGGTACCCGCCCCTATTAGCTCCATAGTAACCATAATCTGCTATAGCAAGCATCACACTACTACCATATTTTACATTGTCATTTACTGCATAGTCACTATTTAATTTCAGAGAAAAATCCTCGAAATTGTCACTAATTTGCGAACACACATTATCCTTTCTTGCACCTACTTCATTATCTGGAAGACATTGCATACCTTTATCAGTATCTTGATCACCAAGATCACCAATTTTTGCAACAAGAGCCTCAGCCCAAGATTTATCATCTTCAGTAAAACTACCTGCTTTAACATTCCCTTCCATTTTTTCTAGATAAGAATACATATCACATTTATTTCCTTTATCGTACTTCTTATACCTTATAGAGGAGACACAGTTCCGTTCTCCTGCTCGACCTGAATCATAGCTCCATATACCTTTTCTAGTATAGCATATATTCTGATAGTAACAATTCAGCTCATAAGAACTGTACTTTTTTTTCTCATCCAAACTACAGTTTTTTCCATCACATAACTCATTCAATCCTATTTTAGCTCGGCGTAAATCGAACAGCGAGCCATGTATCCATGGTTCGTTGTTTTTAACATAACCTTTATTAAAATGTACCTTATTATCATATGGAGTGTACCCATTGCCAACTAGCACTTTGCTTTCCTTTGCTTTTGTTTTATCAAGAGGTAAAAATTTTATTTTATTTCTCTTTCCATCCTTGCCCTCACAAAAAAATTCCTCTCCCTCTTGCTTGCTAACATTCAATATTTCACTTTCTGACACTTTTTCACCTCCTTCTTCAGCTCTATAACAATTGTCATCAAAGCTGATACCTTTCCCTCCTGGATTGTCATAATCAATTGTTATTTTTCTGGGAACTAAGCTAAAGCTTAACTTATCACCAGGATTTACTTTAATTCCAGTGTCTACATAACGTCTATTGCTGCCAAATCCTTTACCACCGCACAATTCGTTTTTATTTACGCCTTTTTCATCAACGCCATAATTATTAGGCACATCGTTAATATTTGCAGCTTTACTATAATTTGGTTCTGAGCCATCAGCACAAAAGCTAGCTGGCACAAGTACTTTCCTTGGATTTTTGTCTTCTTTAAAAGGGCAAAAATTTACTGATCCATCGAGGGTGAATTTGATTTCCTCACCCTTACTAATTACTTGACCAGAATCAACCCAATGAATTTTAACTTCTTCACCAGCTTTATGCACTGGAACATCCACGTTAACACTAGTGTTTCTGCTCTGCAACCCAGGTTCGACACAATCCATGTTACAACCAGTGATTGCAAGACACAGTATCAACAATAGTGATCTTTTACTTATCATTGCTGTCTTCCTGGTGGTGGTATCTGAGGCGTTGACCTTTGAGTCCCTTGTGGTATTTGAGGTCTTGACGTACCTGACTGTTGAGAAGCACCTCCTCTTTCTCTTCTTTGAACGCTTTGTTCATCTAACCCTACTGTTCCCATTAAGCTTTGTTGATACTGTCTTCCAGGTTCGCTTGCTACATAAGCACCAAACAACGAGTCAGATATTGTCGAAGAAGCTTCAACTAAAGCTTTCATAGCGTGTCCCAAAATAACAAAAGCCATCATAGCGGTAATATTAGGTGTATATTTGGAAGCATAACCATAAAAAATACAAGGGTTAAAAATCTTTAAGTTAATATTAAGTATACATGTAGAGCAGACCTCAAAATCAAATACTGAATACACAATATAATCCATAACCTGGCTTATCAGTGATATAAAAATTAAAAGCACTACTGGATGAATCGCAAATCTTGCTAAATTTTTAACCCAGTTGTGAAACATCTGCCTAGTATACGCAAATAAAAGACAAATAATAAAAATAGGTGCTAAAGAAAGCAATAACGCAACTATTGCTATAGATGTAATAAAAGAAAATAAGGCATTAAAAATAGATAAGCTCACTGTGATTAAACCCCAAATCACCAAGCAAAAAGATACAATGCCCAAAGGGCCAGAAAATATAAGAGATACTATTAACAATACTGAATGCGATGACAAGAACCTATTGAGCGGCAAATCAAGAAACTCAAAAACATTTGAAGTAGTGCCTCTAAAATTTGCTATTTCTATTAGTTGTTTTGGAGTGTTAATAAATATAGAGAATGCGTTGTTATAAAAAAAGTCCCAGCTATTATCCTGCAATAGCTGGGCGATGATTCCTATCTTTACGCATATAATTAAAAACTCATATATAGAAATATGAGTTAATCCAAAAAAGTAATAAAGAGTATATAAGATTATATATAGTACTAATAGTGATATTATAGTAGATCTAATGGTATTTGTTCTGCTTGATTTTATAAAACTTTCGTAAAGAGACTTTACAGGACTAGTATCAGGGTGAATTGCGTTAGGGTCTTTATAATTAGAGCCGAAAAATGCAGTTTTCACTTTTTCATCAAAGAAATTATATATTGCACTAAAAGTTTTTGTAGGTGGCTCTTTAGTTGTTAGGTTAATACTAAATTGACCTTCATTTTTGTAATCGCAGCCATGGTCTCTTATTCCGTAATATATGGTGCCTGTTTTGTCTTTTAATTTTCCTTTCAAGTTTTCCATGTCATGAACTTTGCTGATATCTACAGATATATCCGCTTGATTTTCACCAGGCTTATGCTCAGGGAATTTATCGGAAACACTTATATACAAGCTATTTTCCAGACTATGGTTCTTCGTTACTCTTATGTTGAACCCGCCTTTGTCATTTGTATTGTAGCAGCTCTTGTCATTTCTGCTACATAGACTAAAAGTTAAACTTGGTATTTGATGGTCATTCTCCATCTTATGATCACAACTAGTACATAAACCACCACCTGGAATGTGTTCAAGAGTTTCATTATCCATACCAACTTTTAGAAATGTAATGTCAGTTTTTACCTGTTTTCCCTTTAATACGTTACTAATAATTTCAGCAACAACAGATTCACCACTAGAATTTAAAGCATTGAATAGCTCAATTTCTATATTATTATATTCAATATACACGCAATCCTCGCCTCTACGACCAGAAGAAAATTTACATATACGTCTACAGAGTGAATTTAAAATGTGCGTATCTATCTTACTTGCACTGCTCTCTGAAAGCTTACTGCAATCTATATTCTCTCCTTGTTTTATAGAGTTAATAATATTTTCAATTTCCTTTTTTCTTTCATCTTGATCTAACTTCGAAAACCAGTACTCTCTTCCTCTCAACCATTGCGCATCGCCTATTATATATTTATTAGGACATATCCCATCCTTGCCACCTTGGCATTTCTCTTGATTTAAAACATGTGCAAAATGTTCCGTTTCTTGCTCGCTACACTTTTCGTCGATTTTCAAATACCTGATTTTTGTCTCACTCTCTTTATCTTTACACACTTTACTTCCAATCACACTAAAGCTTATCGTATCGCCTTTTTTAAGTGCAAATGGTAATGCAACGTCATTTCTCCCAGGCCCAATTGCAAAATCTGCATACTGCTTAGGACAAGAATTAACCTTACTAGGCACTATATCAATCTCTGTTACTCTTATTCTATCTGAGATATTAACACCAGAATCAACCCATTGCTGCTCTGTTGACACTATATCTAGTTTTTCACGCAAACCTGATAAATTTTCTGGCTTAATACAGTGATGTTCCCCGCAGCCTGACAGAAAAAAAAACGGTATTATCAGCAAAAATTTTAGCATAAATCCAACTCATTCAGTGCTTTTGTTAACACTCTCGGAGCTACTAGAACCAGAACCTCGAGATTTACTCTTGTCTCCACCACTCAACTTCTTAGCAGCAGCACCAGCAACTCCAGCAACACCCCCAGCAGCAGCTTTGGCAGCAGATAAAGCTTTGCCCACTATTTGTCCAGGTGTCTGACCTGAGCCAAGTGCTGCTCTATGGTTACCAGCAAGTTCAGCAGCCATGCCAGGAAGAATGTTTAAAAAGTGGTAAAAGAGGAATAATACTAAACACAATTTTAATAATTCTCCGATGAGAGAGCTGCCAAACTCCATGTATGTAAAGTCGAATAGACCAAGTATGCTGCTCTTTTTAAAGCTATAATTTTGCATCATACATGCAAGAGTAGTTTCATTTTTATCACATTCCCCATCTTTCAATTTAAACCACTGTTTTTTCTTACTATATGAGATTTCTGCTTGTTTCTTTTCATATGACTTGTCCGGTTGTTCATTTTTATATGACTCGTCCAGTTCAAAATTTAAATTTTTAAAATAGATTTTATCACATGCTATGAACATAAAGGACAAAAACGCAAAAAGGATAACCGGGTATAAGCTATAGGTAATCAACTCTTTCACCCAGCCTTCAAAATATCCTTTGGTGTGTTGGAATAAAACCATAGGAATGAACAAAGGTGATAAAATGATGATTACACTTAAAGCAACTAGAGATAAAATAAATACATAGCACAGCCACAAAATAACCATCATCATCAGAACGGCCATAAATATACAGACAAGAGCTACTAAAATTTGTCCACCAGCAAAAATAATACCGATTACCGAACCTGCAACTAATAAGACAGGAGCAGCACCAAGCAAGACTGCTAACGTTGCAACACCTCCAGTACCAATTTTGCCACCAATTCCATCTAAAGGGGCACCTAAATAAAATAAAATTCTACAATCAAGCCTATCCCAAGGTGCAAGATAACTGTAAGATACCCTCTTTCCTGCACGAGTATATTCATAATCTGTACCTGCTTTATAATTACATATGCCTTTACTTTCAGATGATGCTTTTAGCACTATCTCTGACAAACCATTTGAGAGACGAGTTAATTCTCCATAATAATGAGACATGGTACTGCCTGTTGTGAAGTAAATCACTAAAGCGAATTTTATGATCAACATATACATTTCTTGAGGCCTCTGAACTCCACCAGACATGGCTTTTATAGAGAACAGTATTAAAGCTAAAACTAAAACAGCAGTTACAGTGTTTTTCAGCCTTTTCTGTGCTACAGATATAAAACTCTCACCATTTGGTGCACCTTTACCTGCAACTAAATTATCTAACGATTCCTTAATGCATTGCACTATCATAGAAGTTACGGGAATAGGAGCTAATGATTTACTCCCTGCCTGGTTATAACAAGCTTCAGAAACATACGAGCTAAAACAGCCAGCATTATCATAACCTACAAAAATTTTCCCCCCTTGTCCGTTGAGTCTTTTTTCTTTAGATCTGATAATAGTTTTATAGTCATCATTATTACCAATAGGAACTTTTTCCTCTCCTGTACCATCTTTATTTTTGAATATCATCACAGATTTTTCACACATAGGAGCAAGTGGGTCAGGTGGCAATTCCGTGCACCCCATATCAACCCCTTGCGGCCAAGGAGTCATTTCGATACCAAGCATGCTAACACTGGCTAACTCCACACATAATCTGCCCGTTTTTCTCACTGCTTTGAATGTAGCTCCATATATGGGTTCGCTCTGTCCTGCTTTGAGAACTCTACATTCCAGACCACCATCAACCTTCGAGGACCATGACCCATCTACGTATCCAGTGTCTTTCTCCCTGACATCAAAGTCTATGTATCCAGGTTTTCCTCTGGAATTAAAGTCTACCTTATTAAAAAGATTACCAAAAGTTAAAGGGTTTCGATGACATACTTCTATATATTCACTGTATTGCACACCATTTTTTGGCCAGTAATAACTCTCTGTACTCTCCTGAACGTTAGAATTTAAGGCTTCTTTTTCTGCTCTTTTCCCGTCATAATCTTTTTTGTTCACGTCTTCCCGAGCTTTATTTTGCAAACAAGAAAAATATTCCTCTTCTGTTTGGTAATTTTCATTGGTGCAGCCACTATAACCTGTGTCTTCTAATTTAAAATTTTTGTATTTTCCATCATGATCACGTGCAACTGGGTGTTTAACAAAACTATGTTCACAAACAACAAGCCCTCCTATCGCTTTCCAGACTCCAACAATTGCAGCTATCATTCCAACAATAACAAGAGCGGTAAACAAACCAGCAGAAGAAACGATCAAAACAATGCCAGTAAATATTGCGCCAACAGCAATCGCTATTCCAGCAAGTGCTGCAGCTGTTTTAAACGCTCCACAATCAGGATTAGAGGCACGACTAAAACTGCCAGTGGAATTAAATCTGCTAACAAATTCTGTCTTGTCAGTACCACTTACTCCATCTGCAAGCACTGGATATGAGAGTAAAAAGTCTATATTTAGTAAAAATATCGCAATTAATAGCAATGACAGCTTAGTCTTAAACATTTTTTACCTTCTGATAAAATATAGGCAACCATACTTTTGGGTTGTCCCCAACTTCATTTAATATATCGTGTAACAATAGAACACTTTCTGCACGTCCGGATAATACGTTGATTATATCATCCAGGCCTTTTAAGTCTATTCTAGCTACTACAGCATTGACTCCTTGTTTCACCAAAAAGAATCTAGTACTCGGATCTGTGTGCTTAATTAATATATATTCACGTTCAGTTAACATAAAAACATCCCGATAGACACTAGTAGCTTTCAGATTTGGTAAAAAAATCTGTGTCGCTGTTTGTTGTACAAGCGTATCGCTAATAGTACTTTTACTTGCATCCTCAACACTCTGAGTAGCAAAAATCACAAAAGCATTTAGTTTTCTCAGTACCTTCAACCAGTCTTTTATCTTGGGTGCAAAAACCGGATTATCTATTAACGCCCATGCCTCATCAAGAACGATAATAGATGGAGTGCCATCAAGAGATATACTAATCCTATGAAATAAATAAATCAAGACCGGTCCAAGAGCAACAGGATCTTTGAGCAAGCTAGCCATCTCAAAACCAAATACTCTTGCTCGTGAAAAATCTAGCAAATCTTCTTTATTGTCAAATATTGCAGCATGAGAACCATTATCATGCCACATAGATATTGCCCCAGCTAGAGTATCAGGACCTGCAAGCCCTAAAAACGGTACGAGGTTTCTCAAGAATCTGTCTTCTTTTCTTAATTTAAAATTTCCTTCAATTGCATCATTAATTCGTGCAATATCTTCTGAAGTAAATTTATCATTATATACCGAAATTAAAGACTTTATCCACTCCATTAAAAATGTTCTATTATCAGAGGTATCATCAAGTTGTAAAGGATTAAAATTTGTTTTAGTTCTTGGTTCTATTACAGTATAGATACCACTAAGTGCTCTTAAGAAAATCTCTGCACCGCGATCTTTATCAAAAAAGAATATCCTTGGAGAAAACTTCATCGCTTGGGCACACAGGAAATTCATTAAAACAGTTTTACCAGCACCAGTTGGGCCAATTATCATAGTGTGTCCAACATCCCTTATATGAAAGTTGAAAAAAAATGGAGTACCAGATGTCGTGTCAAAAACTGTAACGGCATCTCCCCAGTGGTTATTGAATTTATTACCAGTAGGATAATTATGTTGAGATGCAAATCCAGCCAAATTAAGACTACTTATTGTAGCTTTTCTCACTATATAATCGAAATTACCAGGAATTTGCGCCCAAAATGCTGGTTCAAGGTTAACTCTCTCACGTATAGGGTAAACACCGCAATTAGAAAGCTCTGATTCTACCAACGACAGAGCGTTATCCAATGATTTAGGACTTTTTTCTATACATAAAATAGTCAGGTGATGTTGACCAAACGCAATCTTACCACTCATTGCGTCATCAAGCGCTTGAGAAATTTCTGCTATTTGAGAAATAGCTTTATCTGCAGACTGTATCATTCGATTTTGCTGTATCTGCATTTTTCCAATCGCCATTTGCCTGTTTATAAATTGAAAAGATTGCGTAATTATAAACTCGTAAGGAAGTTGTAAAAACGAATCAAGCATTCCTGCAGAAGTATGATTTCCATATTCTTTGATACTAATTATTCCAGCATATTTACTCTCATTATGAGTCACAACCTGTATCATCTTACGGCCAAAGAATAACCTATGTACTGGTAAGTACCTTGATATTTCAGTTCTTAGCGGAAAAAGCGTATTTGTAACGAATCCACAATTTACGATTCTAGATAGAAACTCCGTTATTTCGCAGAACAAACCATCTGGAGTTTCTTTTACTCCAAGAATTTTAGGCGAATAATTTCTAAGGCTTGTCACTACACGATTTGTCGTTTCCTCTAAATCTTCATACGTGGCACGTATATCACTTTCCCAAGCATGTTTTGAAGTTACATGTCCGAATTTTTTTAGTAGATGTGACAAAAATTCTACTCCTTTTGTGTCCGCTCTACGGATAATCGTAATGTATAGGTCATTAATAAATGATTGCCTTGTTGCGTGTTTTTCTCTCCATTTTAGATTTACGTGATTAGCGAAAAAATTCGGCAAACCTTGACTTGCAAATTCATCAGAAAAAATATTTTTCTTACGTCTGATAGTATGAAAATACAAACTAAATGCCGGAGATGAAATGCTTCTTAGCATCTGATTCCTGATGTTGTTCTGTATGACTAAATCCTCGTCATCGGCAGTTTCAAATGCAAAACCACTTAATTTTATAACCTTAACCAACCAATTTTCTTTTGTCATCAAGGTTGTGCTATTCCAATAGCAAGAATAAGGAATAAATTCAGCAGCGTGAACTTCCCTGTTCAGAGTAGATTTATTCTTTGATTGAATAGCCCTAAACCTCAGCATCACACAACGTTAAGCAATATCATAAGAATTGGCTCCATGGTAAAAACGATTTAAACATTTCGAGCACTTTCCCAATTTTACCATAAATAATTCAATAAACAACGGTTCTTTTGCAGAAGCTATATAACCAAGTCCATGTATACCTGGTAACATTAAGAGAATCACTCTTAAATCATTTGAATTAATGAAAATTAGCATGCAAATCAGGACGTTTAATATTGCAAACATATAACTCACACCAAAGAGCATTGCAGGTCTTGTAAGACCTTTAAATAATTGATCTGTTTGTATACTACCTGTGGACATATCTTTAACCTTCTAATAATAGCTCTAACACTAATACTATATCATTATATTAAAAATCCATTGAAACTAGTAGCACTTTAAGTTAAGATACATTATTTAATCCCGATAATGACAAATTGGCCATTTCAAGAAGCAGAAAAAATATTGCAAGAGTTTCCTAATAAAAAAGAAATAATATTTGAAACTGGTTATGGACCCTCTGGTTTACCCCACATAGGAACCTTTGGAGAGGTTTTCCGCACTACAGTTATTGTAAATGCATTTAAAAAAATAGCTCCTGGTATAAAAACCAAAATCATTGCAGTTTCAGATGATATGGATGGTTTGCGAAAAATACCAGATAATGTGCCAAATCAAGAGATGCTAAGAGAGCACTTAAATAAACCATTGACTATGATACCTGATCCATTTGGCACTCATCAGAGTTATGGTCATCATATGAATTCATTGTTGTGTAAATTTCTTGATATGTTTGAATTTGAATACGAGTTCAGGAGTGCAACAGAGTGTTATAAATCTGGCGTTTACGATGAAAAACTTTTACTCTTACTGAAAAATTATGATAAAGTGATGGACGTAATGCTTCCATCATTTCGGGAAGAAAGACAGCAGACTTATAGTCCATTCTTGCCAATATGCCCAAAAACTTCTCAAGTTTTACAAGTTCCAGTAATTGAAACAAATACAGAGAAAGGAACAATCACATATGAAGACCCAAACGGGGAAAAAATAGAAGTTCCAGTGACAAAAGGAAAATGTAAACTGCAATGGAAACCTGATTGGGGAATGAGGTGGGCCGCATTTGGAGTAAATTACGAAGCTCACGGAAAAGATTTAACTCCATCTGCTGTGCTTTCAAGTCAAATATGTGAAATACTTGGAGAAAAGCCACCACTTCTGTTTTGCTACGAGCTTTTCCTTGATAAAGAAGGAAAGAAAATATCAAAATCAAAAGGAAATGGCATTTCAATTGAAGAGTGGCTAACTTACGCACCAACAGAGAGCTTAGCATTGTACATTTTTCAGAGTCCTAAAAAAGCTAAACGTTTATATTTTGATGTGATACCAAAATCAACTGATGAATATTTAGAATTTGTAAAGCGTTATCATGAGAACAAAGAAAAGGATATAAATAATCCTGCTTGGCACATTCACCAGGGCAATGTTCCCAGTATAGAAACTTCAGGCATAAATTTCTCACTACTTTTAA
Source organism: Wolbachia endosymbiont of Drosophila seguyi (assembly GCF_028981765.1). Lineage (NCBI taxonomy): Bacteria > Pseudomonadati > Pseudomonadota > Alphaproteobacteria > Rickettsiales > Anaplasmataceae > Wolbachia > Wolbachia endosymbiont of Drosophila seguyi. The sequence continues at coordinate 565 of NZ_JAPQLM010000193.1, read as the reverse complement.
ACCTAGCAGCAGCTTGTAATGCTGAAAACAAAGAGATCCTATGGGGTTTTATATCCTCTTATGCACCAAACGTTACACCAGAAAATAATAAAATGCTTGATAGACTTTCAGACTTTGCAGTAAAGTATTATCACGATTTTATCGAGCCAACAAAATCATATAAAACTCCAAATGAAAAAGAAAAAGCAGCGTTACTAGATTTGAAGGACACTTTACATTCTCTATCTACAACTGCTACTGCTGAAGAAATTCAATCTCAGGTATTTTCTATTGGAAAAAAATATGATTACACCAACTTACGTGACTGGTTTCAGCTATTATATGAAACGTTACTTGGCCAAAAAACCGGTCCAAGAATGGGATCTTTCATAAAGCTTTACGGAATAGGTAATACGATTTCTCTCATAGAAAGCGCTACTAAATGTATACTTTAGAGTTTACCTCCTTTCATTTGAGCTCTTTAGTTTTAATAAGAATTCCTTGACAAACTCCGCTAGCCCCCTTATCATGAAACTGAAGCTATTGTATTTGCTTTCGCCAATCTGCAGATTAAAAGGTAAGGATT
>NZ_JAPQLM010000192.1:7867-10861 GCF_028981765.1 Wolbachia endosymbiont of Drosophila seguyi | reverse complement strand
TCTGCTTAGTAAACTTCTTAAACATTTGCAGCGTAAGTTAGTTGCAATTAAAAGCAGCTTAATCTTGCTTTTCAAGCGTTTAAAACATAAAAAACGCCAATATTTTAAAGCGGATAATAACCCCAGGGCTTCTTTTGCCTTTTTTTTCATTTGGTAAATTTCTTAATATTTATGGCTAAAGATTGCACGAATGTTGCAATTACAAAAACGATTTCTACTAGGGTGTCATCCCAGTGCGTGACACTGGAATCCAGCCTTTATTATGCAGCCACTTGGTTGAAATTAAGTCTTCTGGATCCCAGTGTCAGCTACTTGGATGACACCATTCTTTTTCCTGGATCCAAGTAGTCAGGGCACTGGGATGACAGCTACCCTGACAATCGTCATCCCGCTGCTTGTTAGCGGATACCGCGGCGGTATGACGTAGAAGTTATACTTTTATGCTTACCAACTTAATAAAATTCCTGGATTCCAGTGTCAGCTACTTTCATGACACCAACAGTTGATATTGGTTTGTTGCTTTGCTAGCCAACTACTAGCTATGCCTCAAGTTTCCTATTCAAAATTTTCAATATCAAATCCAATTCATTTGGATTATCATACCGTATCATAACTTTACCCTTAGAATTGTTGTCATTAATTTTGATCTTTAAACCAAGTTGAGAAGATATAGCGCCTTCTATTACTGTCATATCTTGATTTCTAGTATATCTCTGCTCTTTTTGATTGTTGTTTTGATGTAGGTCCTTTATCAGTTTTTCAGTTTGTCTAACGCTTAAGCCCTGAGAAACTATTTTTTCTGCAATACTTTCCGCATTTTCAACATTAATCAACGCTCTTGCATGACCCATAGACAATTTTTTCTCATTGATCATTGTTTTCACCCTATCAGGGAGCAACAACATCCGAATCATATTGGTTATGTGGCTGCGGCTTTTGCCTATAGCTGAAGCTAATTCCTCATGTGTATAGAAAAACTCATCTATCAGTTTTCTGTAAGCTTCACCTTCCTCTATTGGATTAATATCTTGCCTTTGTATGTTTTCAATAATGGATACTTCCAAGCATTCCTTGTCGCTCAGATCTTTTATGATAACCGGTGCACTATCAAGATTTGCAATCTTGCTTGCTCGCCAACGACGTTCTCCAGCTATTATTTCATAACCATCATCATTTGAATCTTTGCGTACCACGATAGGCTGTATAATGCCACTTTTCTTTATCGAATTTGCAAGTTCTCTTAATGACTCCTCGTCAAAATGTTTCCTCGGTTGAAATTTGCTTGGGTGCAGTAATGAAATAGGCAAATGCTCTTGTCGATCTTCTTTATTATCATAATTATCGCCTATGAGGCCGGCAAGACCTCTGCCGAGGCGTCTATCATCCTTCATACTACGCCCTCGCTTACTAGTTTCTTCTCCTTACAACTGCTCGCGTGCTTTTTTAAAATTTCCCTTGCCAAACTTATATATGCTTGTGCACCAGGACACTTAAGATCATACACAATAGCGGGTTTTCCATGAGAAGGCGCTTCTGATAACCGTACGTTACGTGGAATAACAGTCTCATACAATGGGATGATAGTTTTGTATACTTTATCATTTAAATACTGGCAAATATCGTTTTTAATCTGTTCACTGAGTTTGTTGCGCCTGTCATACATTGTTAACACTATCCCTTCTATTGCCAAAAAAGGGGTTAGGTTATTCCTTTTTATTAGCTCCACAGTTTTAACTAAATGGCTTAATCCTTCCAGAGCAAAAAATTCACACTGAAGAGGAACAATAATAGAATTAGCAGCAGTCAAAGCATTTATGGTCAGAAGCCCAAGTGATGGAGGGCAATCGATGATTATATACTCATAATTATCGCGTATCTTCTCCAATGCGCTTTTTAGTACGAATTTTCCTCGCTCAAGTTGCGATAATTCAATTTCTGCAGCTGACAAATCAACTACTGACGAAATTAGCGATAAATTCGGAATTTCCTTTATATTGAAAATTGCCGATTCTATCAATTTATTTTCGCTGCTTAGTAGTATTTTGTATATGTTTTTTTCTTCCCTACTACGATAAGAAATCCCGAGTCCGGTGCTAGCATTTCCTTGAGGATCAAGATCTACCAATAAAGTGCTTTTTCCCACAGCAGCAAAGGCTGTCGACAAATTTATACTAGTTGTGGTTTTGCCAACTCCACCCTTTTGATTTACTATTGCAATAATCTTGCTCACGCCTTTTATCTTATGTATAAAATAATTCTATTGTATATATGCAAGAAACTTTTGCATTAGAAAATTTTTTTGTTGCTAACCACACTAAAATTAGACTGTCTTTTTTGCTTTGTGTAACACACTTTGAACCTTGTTTCCTAATTCATTCAGAGTGAATGGTTTTGGCAAAAAGTGAAAATCTTCTATATTGATGTCATCACTCTTTAAAAAAGCATCTTCTGCATACCCAGAAATAAAAATAACGTTGATATTTGGCCTATGGATCAATGCTTCTTTAACTATTTCTGGGCCGCTCACCTCTGGCATGATTACATCAGTGATTATAAGATCTATATGTTGACTTTTTTTACTGATTATTTCTGGCACCTCGCTGCCTATGCTTGCTTCTATTACATCAAATCCTTTTCTTTTGAGTGCTTTAGAGATGAATTCCCTTACTGAATCTTCATCTTCGATTAATAAAATTATACCATTACCTTTAATTTCACTTACTACCGGTTTTTCTGTTTCTTCACTATCTTCCTCTCTATCATTTTCATCTGATATGTAAACCATGGGCAAAAATATGCTAAATTTAGTTCCATGATTTACTTTGCTAGCAACATAGATGTATCCTTCAGTTTGTTTAATAATGCCATATACAGTAGAGAGGCCAAGACCTGTACCAGAGGTAATATCTTTGGTAGAAAAAAATGGATCAAAGATCTTTTCAGTTGTATCACTCGTCATTCCACATCCAGTATCAATTACTTCAATCACAACAT
>NZ_JAPQLM010000192.1:0-7817 GCF_028981765.1 Wolbachia endosymbiont of Drosophila seguyi | reverse complement strand
GGGCTTCTTTTGCCTTTTTTTTCATTTGGTAAATTTCTTAATATTTATAGCTAAACAACAACCGTCATCCCACTACGTGTTAGCGGGATCTATGCTTTGAGATACCGCGAATGAATCGCGGTATGACGGTGTAGATGATGGTTAAGTATCCCGCTGCTTGTTAGCGGCTAAGAGATACCGCGAATGAATCGCGGTATGACGGTGTAATGATGGTTAAGTAATTCGTCATTCCGCTACGTGTTAGCGGGATCTAGAGATACCGTGACGGTATGACAAGGGAGAACAGTTGTATTCCTGCACAATTTATTCTCATGACAAAAACGTCTTAACTTTCTCTCTACTTTTTCTGGGTAAGGTCAATTTTGTGAAAAAATGGATTGAATTATAGGTAGATTTGGCTATTATTTGTAATACATGGGTATTGGATAAAATGTTTGAATTTAGTTCTGTGCTGCTAGCTCGAATTCAGTTTGCCTTAACAATAGGCTTTCACATTATATTTCCTGCTTTCACGATCGGGCTTGCAAGTTTTCTAGCCTTTTTGGAATGGTGTTGGCTTAAGACTGGTGATACACGTTTCCGTGATGTTTATAAATTCTGGATCAAGATTTTTGCCGTTGCTTTTGGCATGGGAGTGGTATCTGGAGTTGTAATGTCATATCAACTTGGTACCAATTGGTCGATTTTTTCTGACCGCATAGCCAATGTTCTCGGCCCTCTATTTTCCTTTGAGGTTTTAACAGCCTTTTTTCTGGAGGCATCTTTTTTGAGTATTATGCTATTTGGATGGAATAGAGTAAGTTCTCGTATGCACTTTGCTTCTACTTGTATTGTTGCAGTGGGAACGCTTATTTCAGCTTTTTGGATTATTGCGGCCAACAGTTGGATGCAAACACCCGCTGGATTCACGATTGGTGAGAATGGTCTCCTATATCCAACCAATTGGTTAGAGATTATTTTTAATCCTTCTTTCCCTTATCGCTTTATTCATATGGTAACAGCAGCCTATCTTACAACAGCTTTTGTGGTTGGTGGTGTAGGAGCATTTTATCTTTGGAGAAAACGACATGCTCCTCAAGCAAGAATTATGCTTGGTATGGCAACCATTATGGTAGCTTTAGCTGCACCATTTCAGCTGTTCATGGGAGATAGGCATGGATTAAATACACTAAAGCATCAACCTGCTAAGATTGCTGCAATGGAAGGTATATGGGAAACCGAAAAAGGGGCTGGCTTACTTTTATTTGCTTATCCGGATCAGCAAAATGAAATTAATCACTACGAGATAAAAATTCCTAATCTTGCCAGCTTGATCTTAACACATGATTTTTTAGGAGAAGTAAAAGGATTAAAGGAATGGAAAAAAGAAGATAGACCACCTGTAGTATGGGTATTCTGGTCCTTCCGTATAATGGTTGGAGTTGGAATTTTAATGATCATAATTGGGTCAGTAAGTGTTATACAGTATCTTCGTGGCAAATTATTCCAAAGTTGTTTCTTACATGGATGGTGGATATCAATGATGCCGTCTGGGTTCATAGCGTTACTTGCAGGTTGGTTTACTACTGAAATTGGCCGTCAACCTTACACTGTATATGGAATTATGCGCACAATTGAATCATTTTCATCTGCGATTACCGGTCCTCAGGTTGCATGGTCTTTGATTGCATTTATCGTTATGTATACCCTTATATTTGGAGCAGGTAGTTACTATATTCTGAAACTTATATACAAAGGAATTCCTGTCATTAAAGAAGAAGAGCAATTTTATAAACACGGTATTGGAGCTTCAGTGATTGATGCTGGTACATCTGGAAAGGACAACAATCATGTTTGATTTTTCTTCCTTAATTAATTTACCCCTAATCTGGGGATTACTAATTGCCATAGCTGTTTTACTGTATATTTTAATGGATGGGTTTGATTTAGGTATTGGTATTTTACTTCCTTTTGCACCGTCAGATAAATGCCGTGATCACATGATAAGCTCAATTGCACCATTTTGGGATGGAAACGAAACATGGTTGGTATTGGGTGGTGGAGGGTTGTTTGCTGCTTTTCCTCTTGCATATTCAATATTAATGCCTGCTTTTTATATTCCAATCATTATTATGCTGCTTGGCCTTATAGTGCGCGGAGTATCCTTTGAGTTTCGTTTTAAGGCAGAAGGAAAATACAGGCGATTATGGGATTATGCCTTTCATTTTGGGTCACTTGGTGCTGCATTTTGCCAAGGCATGATTTTAGGTGCATTTATACATGGTGTAGAAGTAAACGGACGCAACTTTTCTGGTGGCCAATTTGATTGGGCAAGTGCTTTGAGTGTAATGACAGGCATTGCTGTGATATTTGGATATGCACTTTTAGGTTCTACATGGCTCATAATGAAGACAGAAAATATAACACAAGAATGGGCACGCAAGGTTGCTTCTTATACGCTTGGTTTTGTAGGTATTTTCATGGGACTAGTGAGTGTAGTGACACCATTTTTAAATGAACGTATTAAAAACTTTTGGTTTAGCACGCCAAATTTTTATTATTTATTTTCTATTCCATTACTCACATCTTGGCTATTTTTCATGCTGTGGTTTGATCTTCAGAATACTAAACGGGAGTACCGTCCATTCTTTCTCAGTATTGCTATTTTTTTTATGGGATATTTAGGTTTAGGAATTAGTATCTACCCATGGATTATACCTTTTCAATATACCATTCTGGATGCAGCTGCTTCTGGGCCAAGTTTATCTTTAATGCTCATTGTTATAATACCGCTTTTACCAATCATTTTAACTTACACTGGTTATTGCTATTATGTCTTTCGTGGAAAATCAAATTATGAACACACATATTAAGGAGTTAGTGACCTTATGGTTAAAACGTTACCCTTAAATCAAGCAGTCGTTCAGGCAATGGCGTCAACTCAAGAGCCTTCATTAGCAAACCCTCCTATGGATTTTCTGAAAAGTTTTTGAGTATATTGTATTTTTAATTTGTAGAATAAGTTTTTTTCCTTTTTGCATGCTAACCAAAAAGGGTTCTGTCATCCTTCTTGTCATATAAGTAGCTTGACGCGGGCATTCAGTTTTCTTTATAATTTTCTTTGTGAAAGAACAAAAATGCTTATTTGTAACCATAGCTGGCTTACCAAATGCTGGGAAGTCTACATTAATTAACAGCATCATAGGCAAGAAAATTGCAATTGTCACCCCTAAAGTGCAAACAACAAGGACGCAAATAAGGGGTGTTGCAACATGCAACAACACACAAATTGTCTTTACTGACTCCCCAGGAATTTTCTCAGCAGAAACAAAACTTGAAAAAGCTTTAGTCAAATCTGCATGGTCGGCAGTTAAGGATAGTGACATCACTTTGTTGCTTGTTGATGTAAGCAATTATTTGAAAAATATAGAAAGAATTAAGACTATATTTATGCGGCTGCAGCGCACAAAAGGCAGATGCATTTTGGTTATCAATAAAACTGATTTGGTAAAAAGGCCTGAATTAAAGATGGCGCATGAGCATCTGAATTTGCTTTATAAATTTGAAAAGGTTTTTATGATATCAGCATTAAAGAATGATGGACTTTCTGATTTGATGAATTACTTGTCTGAAGTTGCATCGGTGAGCCCCTGGTTTTATGAAGAAGATCAAATAACCGATTCCTCGACAAATTTTTTATCAGCAGAAATTACGAGAGAAAAATTATTCTTGAACTTGCGTGAAGAATTGCCATACTCTACAGCTGTTATAACTGAACAATTTGAGGAAAAAAAAGATAAGAGTTTAGTCATCAAACAGATCATATTTGTGTTGAAAGATAGTCATAAAAAAATAGTACTAGGAAAAGATGGCAGTAATATTAAAAAAATTAATATCGAAGCGCGTGCTGAACTAGAAAAATTATTTGAGTGCAAGGTACACCTCTTTTTATTTGTGAAAGTGCGACCTTGGATCGACCGTCCGGAGGAGTATATAGGCAATGCTTAATTCTTTATTGGTATTTGATATTGAAACTATACCAGATGTAAATTCCTGCAAAAATTTACTCAATATTAGTGATGATAGTAGTGTAGAAGAGAAGAGGGATGCATTAACAAAATATCATCTTGAAATAACAAACGGGCAGAACTCTTTTCTGCGTCAGCCTTTTCACCTTGTTGTAGTTATTAGTTTTTTACTTTGCAATATAAGCTACCAGAGTGGTTATGAGGTGTTCACACTGCAAGAAATAAGATCTGGAGGCACACTAAATTCCAGTGAAAAGGAGCTAGTGAAAGGATTTTTTAACTACATATCAGAGAAAAAGCCAAGATTAGTTTCGTTCAACGGACGCACTTTTGATATACCAGTGCTGAAGTATCGTGCTATGGTCCATGGCATTCAAGCAGAATATTTTCATAAAGCTGGCGATAAGTGGAATAGTTACAATCAGAGATATAGCAGTGATTGGCATTGTGATTTGCTTGAATCCCTCTCTGATTTTGGAGCTTCTGCGAGAGTAAAAATGAACGAAGTTTGTGCAGCATTTAATCTTCCTGGTAAGATTGGAGTTGATGGGTCACAAGTTATGGACTTATACGATAGCGGCAAGATACAAGAGATTCGAGATTATTGTGAAACAGATGTAATTAACACTTATTTGATTTACTTAAGGTTCATGCATCATCAGGGAAGGATTACTACTGAAAGCTACAACAAAAGTGTGGAAGAGCTACTTTTAGAGTGCGAAAAAAAAGAATACCTAAAGAAATTTAAAGAAGAATGGCAAATAACTTGTGGTGGAAAATTTTACTTCCATAGAATAAATAGTCGAGTTATAATGCACTAACAAGCGAACCTCTGTACTAAATTTTGGTTAATATACACGTTGAGCATATTAAGAAAGTTGCTTTTAAGGTATTGCATTTTACTTTTATTTTCGTTATAAGGTTGCTTTAAGTTGAATTTTCAACATTTTTATACTATTTACATTTAAGATATGATTTCGAAATTTTTTGGGGGCACTTCATGAAAAAGTCTATGTATACTAGAACTGCTCTAGTTTCTTTATTAACTTTATGTTCTTTCAGCAGTTTTGCAGCTGACTTTCCTGATGAGAGTATGAAGGAAATAAAAAAGCAAGAGAGCACAAAAACTTCTGGAAAAGTGGAAGTTATGAAAACATCAAATAAAAAACTGAAAGAAAAGATGGACAGAATATGTAATGCTGATCCAAGAAAAAAAGCTGAAGAGCTTAAGAAAAAAGAGGAGCTAAGATTAGCAGCCGAGCAGAAGAAAAAAGAGGAGATCAGGCTAGCAAATGAGAAAAAAGCAAAGCTTATAGAGGATTCAAAAGCGAAAGCTCTAAACGCTAAGAATTCTAATATAGAAAAAGGTAAAGTTTCAAAAACTAAGCGTTCTAAAACTAAGAATGCTAAAGTTGAAGCTAAAGATGTAAAGAAGGATATAAAAGTTGTTAACAAAAATACAGAGGAAAAAGGTAAGGCAAGTCCTGTTGTTTCAGTTGGTGGAGTTGATATTATCGATACCAATCAAGGGCAAAGTAATTTAAGAATAACTTTTGGTGGTGTTGTTGATGCTCAAGGTTATGGCAAAGCTGGACCAAGTGGCGCAGATTATAAACGTTATAACGTTATGCCAAACAGATCTACAGAGTATTATAATGCCACTCCAGATATAACAAGAGGAGCAAATCCAATATTCTATGAAGGAATAGGAAATATTGGTGATTACAGCAACGATATGGGTATGATTGCTGATGCAATATTGCACCTCAGAGCAGAAAATAAGAATGAAGATTTAGGTCTTCTTTATGGTGCTGACGTGCAGTTTCATGTTCCAGTGACCGAAGGTAAGGGAGCTTCACAGGGTGTTTATGCTGCAAAAGGGAGAAGTGCGCATGTGTTTGTTAACTCAAAATATGGTGACGTGAAGCTTGGTTACCAATTTGGTCCTGAGGCTCTGATGAGGCTTGATGCAACAAGAATTGCGACTGTTGACGGAGCTGCAGATAGTGACTGGTTCAGAAAAGTGAACTTAGAAGGAAGCGCTGCTAGCTTTCCATTTTATGTAACACCACGTCTTTACACTGAAAGTTTTTCGAGTGAAAGTGAAAAATTCTCTTTCCGCATGGCAGGGAAATATAACAAAGGCGTTATGACTACACTGCCATTTAGAGTTGCTTACTACTCACCAAATTATATGGGCGCAAGATTTGGTATCAGCTACTCACCTCGTTATGATAGTGGTTTGTTTACTGTAAAAGAAACAGTTTCAGAAGATAAAGGCGGTAAGATAGAACATAAGGAAACGATAAAGCATGTCGGCCCAGACTATGAGCACATAGTAAGTGCTGGTGCATCATATGAATATGACTTTGATAAACATAACATAAAAGTTAAAACTTCTGCAGTTGGTGAATATGGCTTTCCAAAGCAACCAAGTAAAGATAAGCATCTTTATAAGGAATTTGTGGAGTATAATGACCTGATGGGTGTTAATTTTGGTGTAAGCGCTGATTATAAGATTAATGAAGATCAAGGCGTAAAGTTTGCTGCCTCTTTTGCATACTTGGGCAAATCTGGTCAACCGAAGGGTATTAAAAAACTAATTGGTGATACCTACACGGAAATTGATAGTAAAGATGCTACTGATGGCAAAAGAGTGGAAGGGCTGAAAGCTCAATTTGGTAAAGATAGTATAGATACCATGTATTGGACTGTAGGAGCTGGGTATCAACATGAGAATATCTACACAAGTTTGACGTATTTTGGCAGCAGAATGAATGACAAAGATATGCTTCATGATGGTGCACTTGGCGTTCAATATGATCTGTCTCCTGCATGCAGTAAGAGCAAATTTGTTCCTTACGCAGCTCTCCATTATTTTATGACTAACGAAACAGGTAAGCTGAAAGATGAGTCTGATGCTGATGTACCTTCTAACCAAGGAATTCTCCTTCTTACTGGTGTGAAGTTTTCTTTCTAACCAGCCAGTACACACCACAGTTAACTGTGGTGTATTCTTGTCTGTTAGTGTTTATTTGTCGATCAAATAAACATATGGTGTCCTCTCTCCTGTCATCCCAGTGCGTGACACACAACTGTACGAACATTGTGATTTGAGGACACTCCACCAAGAAGGATGTCATCCCAGTGCCCAGACACTGGGATCCAGCTTTCCATGCAACTTCATCAAAAGCGTTTATTCAGCATAAGATCAGCCACTTTTTATGCTCACCAAATCAGTTTGCTTACTTACAAGCAAAATTTCCTGGATTCCAGTGTCAAGCACTGGAATGACACCCTATGGTCACCGGAATGACGCTTTATGGCTACTTAGATGATGAGAAAAGAACACACTGCCCTTATTCTACTGGCCGTATAGCTACTTTCAAATTTAATCAATTAAGCAGGAGGCCCCTATGCAAACCACACTAAAAAATCATTTAGCTGGAGAATTACTTACCACCGCTACGTGCTGGAAATTAAAGCTCGCAGGTGGAGAAGTAATGGGATTCACTGACTATGATGAAGATTTAAATATTGATAATATACTCTATAAATCTTCAAGTGGATTTACAGCCAGTAGTATAATATTAAACAGCGATTTGAAAACTGATAATCTAGAAATTGAAGGGATATTAAATAGTGCTGATATTAAAGAAGAAGATGTTTTATCAGGAAAGTATGACTTTGCAAATATTGAAATATTTCTTGTGAATTATAAAGACTTGACCCAGGGAACAATGAGAGGTTGTCCGGAAACTAGTAAATTCAAGCATATTCCCTCTTTAACATAACCCTACTCATAGCTAG
>NZ_JAPQLM010000191.1:2484-11841 GCF_028981765.1 Wolbachia endosymbiont of Drosophila seguyi | reverse complement strand
TTTCTCATCTTTACCCCGTACTAAAATTTCAGATATTATAGCCTTTTACTTGTTTCCGGACAACCTCTGATTATAAATTTCAAATTTTTTGATAATTTGAATTACGTAAAAATCTATGCAAAGTGGATACACCAAGCTAATCAGGATACATTTCAGAACGCAGAGATCATAATCCCTATACCGTTACATAAAATGCGCTTGTTTAAACGTAAATATAATCAAGCAGCACTGCTTGCAAAAGAATTGAGTAAGTTGTCCAATTTATCCTATACGCCATTTGCAATAAAACGCCTTCGCCATACTGCGCCTCAAGCTGGTCTTTCACTTAAACAGCGTGAAAAAAATTTAAAGAAGGCTTTTAAAACAAGCAACAAGAAAATTATCGAAAATAAAATCGTGATATTAGTTGATGATGTGGTAACAACCGGAGCAACTGTAAGATCTTGCTCTCAGGAAATTTTAAACTCCGGTGCAAAAGAAGTGAGAGTGCTATCACTTGCAAGAACGGTGAATGATTGTGAGGCTATTACATAAAATCTTGACTTGCTTTTACTATATCCATAAAATTATAATTTATAGTTGAATAGTTGTTGGGGAGCGTATGAGTATAAAAGAGCAAGAAATTGATGCTATATTCCAAGAAATAGAGCAAGAATCAAAAGAAAGTGACATAATTGAAGAAATTAAGCAAAAACTGCTCGCATGTAACCAAGATACATACAATCAGTGGAAAAGACTTAATTTTCACATAGATCATTTATTTGAAATACGGCAAGAGATTACCCATGCTTCTAGGTATTATACTACTGCGTTAAACATTGCTGCTCATAAAGGCCTAGTAAAAACAGTAAGACGTCTACTGGAGAAAGGTGCAGAGGTTAGTACACGCGATGGTGGTGGACACACTGCTCTGCATTGTGCCGCTAGCAGCGGTAATACGGAAATAATAGAATTACTACTGGAGAAAGGTGCACATATTCACTCATGTGCTAAACTTGGCTCAACACCGCTGCATTTTGCTGCTACTAATAATCATATAAATGCAGTGAGGTGCCTGTTAAATAAAGGAGCTAGTCCTTTAGCACTAGATAATAATAATTCCATTCCCAGTATGTTTGCTACAGACAAAGAGGTGATTGCTGTCTGGGAGAAAGCAGAAGAAGAGAAGCATAAGGAAAATGCTGCTGCTTTAAAGAAAGCAGAAGAAGAGAAGCATAAGGAAAATGCTGCTGCTTTAAAGAAAGCAGAAGAAGAAAAACATAAGAGAGAAATGGAATGTAAGAAAAAAAGGCAAGCAAAAATGATTGCTGTAGGTGGTATTGCAACTGCATTGATAGTGGCGGGTATTGGATACATTGTTGAATTACCTATACTAGTAACTATTGGTATATCTGTATCCATTGCATTAGTATCTGTTTGCATTGCGTACGTAATGTCAAAACCTAACACTAAAATGGAAGGAACAGAGAGCTCTGTACAGGAAATTGGTCAAGATAAAACTTTACTTTTAATAACCTCAACATCACTAAACTCAAAGGTTTGATTCCCTATGATTTGAAATTTCTCATGTCCTTTTCCTGCAACCAGCAGAATCATACCCTCGTTATAGGCAATATCTATGCCTTTTTCTATGGCTTCTTTCCTGTCCCCTATCTCCAGTGCACTAGGACAATATAGCAAAATATCGTGGCGAATTTTTGCAGGATCTTCATCACGCGGATTGTCATCTGTGATTATTACTTTGTCTGCATACATTTGTGCTATTTTACCCATTTCTGAACGCTTCTTCCGATCACGATTGCCACCGCATCCAAAAACTAGGACTATTTTTTTGTTGAAGTGCCATTTTAAAGACAACAGGGCTTGTTTAAGCGCACTTGGAGTGTGTGCGTAATCCACGAATGCAAAAGGTTTAACTTTTTCCATTCTTCCTGGTGGAGAAACGAGTTTACCTATAGATATTTCTCTGTAATTCAGTCCAGACGAGGTAACTATACCAATTGCACACAACAGATTATATGCTTGAAATTGCCCCAAAACTGGAAAAAACATGTTATAAATTTCATCGCCAATTTTAATTGTAAGGTATTGACCATTAGGGGTTGGTGTTTGCTCTAATAAAGTAATATCAGAACCTGTTTTTCCATAGGTGATAACTTTGTTGCTGCGTTTTTCAGCTATTTTAAGCAATGCATGGTACTCATTTATATCCGCATTTAAAATTACTGTTTCTCCCTCTGGTAGTACCTCATAAAATAACCTTTTCTTAGCCTCAAAATACTCATCGATACTCTTATGATAGTCCAAATGATCTTGCGAGAAATTAGTAAAAGCTGCAGCAGTGAACCTAAGTCCATGAATTCTGTATTGGTCAATTCCATGGCTTGAAGCCTCTAATGCTAATTGTTCTACGTTCTTACTATTTATACCACATAATGTGGAATAAAGGTCATCTGCGCCTGGAGTGGTAAGATTATCGCTATTATCTTCTCTGTCATTATTGATGCATGTTCCAAGTGTTCCAATAGACGCAGCATTATAGCCAGAGTTTTGCCAGATCTGGCGGCAAAATTCTACTACTGAAGTTTTACCATTTGTACCAGTTACAGCAGCAACATATTTGGGCTGTTTGAATTGATAAAACCTGCTGACTATTTCTCTGTATATTTCTTGAGGGTTTGGGTGGTCAAGCACTGCAAAACTCGGAGTATTTGTCATGCAAGTAGCTGACACTGGAATCCAGTTTTTATTATGCAATTGCTTAGTGTGTTCATTTGCAATTAAATTTTCTGGATCCAAGTAGTCAAGCACTGGGATGACATCTTTTTTGGTTCCTTGTATGACAACGTCTACACAGTCGTGTGCGTGATACTGGGATTCAGTAGGAAAAATCTGGATACATGCTGGTTTTCTAGATTCCAGCGTCACGCGCTGGAATGACACCGCAGACACACAAACAAAAAGATAACCTTCCTTTACTCTATTGGGATTACATGTAACGCCCTTGATTTCAATATCAAAGTTAACATCAATAATGTTATGCAGTAATTCTCTCAGTTTCATCTGCCAGTTTTAGTGTTCAAACATGGCAACCTTGCTAGTGCAGCATTTAAATCAGAGATTAAATCTTCAGGATCTTCCAGTCCACAAAATATCCGTATAAAACTTCCACCATAATCTGAATTCATTACAGATCTTGACATAGATCTACGATCTATTGGTAATATCAAACTGTCGCATCCTCCCCAAGAAGCACCGATACCAAAAATTTTCATGTGATCAACCATGCAGCTTAGTTCTTCACATGAATATTCTCTATCTAGTGCTATACTGAATGTGCCGCTTGCTCCTTTGAAGTAACTTTTCCATAATTCGTGTTGAGGATGGGAGGGAAGTGCTGGATACAAAACTTTTTTGATTTTTGAATGTTTTTCTAGCCACTTTGCCACTTCCATTGCTGTATTTTGGTGCCTTTTCATACGTGTGTACAATGTTCTAAGTCCCCTATGTGCAAGGTAGCAGTCGTGCGATTGAATGGTTACCCCATAATTTTTATAGCTCTCATAAAGCAATTTAAAAATTTCACCTTCAGCAATAATAGCCCCCATCACTAAATCTGAGTAACCGGCTAGATACTTTGTCACCGCATATAGTGCAACATCAACTCCATAATCAAGCGGCTTAAATAACAAAGGAGTGGCCCATGAATTGTCACAAACGGTCACAATTTTATGTTCCTTAGCAACTTTTACTATATGCTCTATATTCGAAATCTCAAACGTTACAGAACCAGGAGTCTCGATCATTATCAATGAAGTATTACTCTGAATTAAATCAGTTATATCCTGTGTTGGATCATAAAAAGTTACTTCTGTTCCTCTTTTTGGTAGCTCATTTTCTGCAAACCTCCTAAGCCTATAATAACTATTATCTTGAATTAAAACGTGCGAGCCTGCTTTAGCGAAAGTTAGAATAGCAAAAGTAAGTGCAAATAGTCCGGAAGGATAAATAAGCGCTTGTCCACTCCCTTCAATTTCAGCCAGTGCATTTGAAAGATAATGAACAGTAGGAGTACCAACATTACTGTAGCTATAATCCCTTGCAACACCATCGTTGATTACATCGTATATACTTTCTCCATTTGCTGCATTTAAGTAGTCCTTGTAAGTAGGGAATAATATGGTAGAAGAATGATAAACTGGCGGGTTCATGGAACCTTTATAGTCATTAAATTTTCTTCCTGCTTTAACTAATATAGACTCTTCCTTCACATTTTTATTATTTATTTTTTAAATTGTACTCATCTTGCGTATACAAGTGAAGAGAAATTGCATGTATTAGCTCTATCTCACCCTTCAATAACTCATAAATCAACTTGTGTCTTTTTAGAACGCTCATTCCAATAAAGCCGTCAGATATTAATATTAATTGAATGTGCGAAGGTAATGTTGAAGATGAAGCAAAATAATGATCAGCATGCTTTGCTGATTCATCGATAATGTTGATATCAATTACATCTATCGAATCGCGTATCTTTTCTTCTATTGCCTTAATAATGTCCATAATGGTTTCTTTAAGCAACAATATGCTCCTCCTGTCATCTCAGTGTCAGCTACTCGGATGACAGGAAAAGTGATCACAATTATTTATTCTCTTCTTTATTATCTATGTCTTGATAATCAGAATCTACTACTTTTTCCTCTTTATCATTTGGATTTCCTTCTGATGAAAAGCCATTTTCAGCACTATTTTGTTGAGATGTTTGATACATAGCTTCTCCAAGTTTCATAGATAATTGAGAAAGATTAGTAACTTTCTGCTGTATTGAATCAGCGTCATCAATGTTATCAGATTTACTAACTTCTTTTAATTCGTTAACTGCATTTTCAATAGCAGATCTATCTTCTGGTGAAACTTTATCACCATACTCTGTCAGAGACTTTTCTGTAGAATGGACTAAGCTATCCGCTTGATTCTTCACTTCAATAAACTTTTTGCGCTTTTCATCTTCTTGCGCTTTTTCTTCAGCTTCTTTTACCATGCGATTTATTTCATTATCAGATAAACCACCTGAAGATTGAATGCGTATTTTTTGCTCTTTTCCAGTAGCTTTATCTTTTGCAGAAACGTGTGCTATTCCATTTGCATCTATATCAAATGTCACTTCAATTTGTGGCCTTCCGCGCGGAGCAGGAGGTATCCCTTCCAAACTAAACTGACCGAGTAGCTTATTATCAACTGCCAGTTTTCTTTCACCCTGATGCACCTTAATTGTAACAGCTGTTTGGTTATCTTCTGCAGTTGAAAACACCTGAGATTTTTTAGTAGGAATTGTAGTATTACGCTCAATAAGTGGAGTGAATACTCCTCCTAGAGTTTCAATACCAAGAGAAAGTGGGGTCACATCAAGTAGTAACACATCTCTTACATCACCTTGAATGATCCCCGCCTGTATTGCAGCTCCAATTGCTACAACTTCATCAGGGTTAACTCCTCTATGTGGATCTTTGCCAAAGAATTCTTTAACTTTCTCTATGACTTTTGGCATACGAGTCATGCCACCAACAAGAACCACTTCGCCAATTTGACTAGCAGATAAACCAGCATCCTCAAGAGCTTTTTTACAAGGAGCCATAGTTCTTTCGATTAAATCATTCACTAAGCTTTCAAGTTTTGCTCTCGTTAATTTCATATTTAAGTGTTTTGGACCACTTGCATCAGCTGTAATAAACGGTAGATTTATTTCCGTTTCCATTGCACTTGATAATTCAATTTTCGCTTTTTCAGCAGCTTCTTTGATTCTTTGCATAGCCATTGGATCATTTTTCAAATCAATGCCATTACTTTTCTTGAATTCATCTAGTAAATAACTCACTACTCCATTATCAAAGTCTTCACCTCCAAGATGGGTATCACCGTTTGTTGCTTTCACTTCGAAAACTCCATCACCTATTTCAAGTATTGAAACGTCAAATGTACCACCACCAAGGTCATATACTACTATTGTGTGCCCATGTTTCTTATCAAGACCATAAGCAAGTGCTGCAGCAGTCGGTTCATTTACTATTCTGAGTACATTTAATCCGGCAATTTTTCCTGCATCTTTTGTTGCTTGACGTTGAGAGTCGTTGAAGTATGCTGGCACTGTTATCACAGCATCTTTTACTTCCTCTCCAAGATAAGCTTCTGCTGCCTCTTTCATGTTTTGTAGTATAAATGCACCAATTTGACTAGGAGAATATTCTTTATTATCAGTTGTTTTAACCCATGCATCACCACTTTTTGCTGCAAATACTTTGTATGGTACACTTAGATTTTTCATCTCAGGATCACTATATTGACGGCCTATTAATCTCTTAGTAGCAAAAAAGGTATTACTTGCATTGGTGGTTGCTTGCCTTTTTGCTGGAGCACCAATCAACCTTTCTCCTGAAGAAGTCAATGCAACTATAGATGGAGTAGTTCTTGCCCCTTCTTTATTTTCTATTACCTTTGTATCCTTGCCCTGCATTATTGCAACACAAGAATTTGTTGTTCCGAGATCTATGCCTATTGCTCTTCCCATAATGAGTACCCCATTGTAAATATTATCTGATATAAGAATATATAAGTATAGGGCTCATTAATTACAAGCCCAATTTAGGTTTCTAATTAGTTATTAGAACTTAAAAGGCGCGAAAGCCACTTAGTCAGCCAAAAATTGCCTCGTAGTTCATTTGAATTATCAGCTTCTTCATTGCTGCTATCCCCAATTTGGTATCCAGAGTTCTGTAATGGCTTATAACCGTTTAAATTAACATCATCTCCTTGTTTTAAAACAAATGTATTTACATCTAAACTGTTATCAATACTAACGTTCAATGTAATATTAAACTCTTTTTCGATTGTAGAAACTGTATTGCGTTTGTTATTAAAAATGTGCGCTATAACTGCACTGTGTGCTACTAAATCAAAAGACTTATTTCGATTCTTGTTAGCAATATGTTGTAAATCCCTTAGTATTGATGAAACAATTACTTCGTTTGATTTTACTCTTCCAGTACCTTTGCAGTGTAAACACTCTGTAGTATTAATTTCTTGTATATTTGGTTTAATTCTTTGCCTTGAAAATACCATTAAACCAAAGTCATTTATGTAGCTAAATTGAACTTTAGCTTTATCATCTTTAAACGCTTGCTTTATAGCAGACTCAACAGCTCTGCAATACTGATATTTCAACATATCAATAAAATCGACTACTATTAATCCTGATAGGCCCCTAAGATTCACCTGTCTTGATATTTCAGGTACTGCTTCCATGTTGGTTCTATAAGCTGTTTCTTCTATGCTATCTTCTCCTGTCATCTTTCCTGAATTTACGTCTATTGAAACAAACGCCTCAGTTAAAGTTATTATCAAAGACCCACCAGATGGCAATTCTACTCTATTGCTATATAACTCAGAAATTTGATCTTCGATTCCGTAGTAAGTAAAGATCGGAGCATAACCTCTATACAATCTATAGCGCAACTTACTACCTTTTAGTGCATTGTTAGCATATTGCCTAACTGCCTCAAAAGCTTCCTTTCCAGACACTATAACTTCTATACCATCGCTACAAAAATCACGAACAGATCTCATAATTACATCTGCTTCATTGTAAATTAATGATGGAACGTTTACAGAGAAGGCATTTTTTTGAATGCTCTGCCATAATGAGGATAAGTAATTGTAATCCTGCTCAATTTCTTTCTTATTTTTTCCTGAACCAACAGTTCTTACTATTAAACCTGATCTTTTTGGCAAGTTTATTGAACTCAGTATCTCCTTTAACTGCTTTCTGACATTAGCATCTTCAATTCTGCGGGACACTCCACCTTTGCTCATGGAATTTAGCATG
Source organism: Wolbachia endosymbiont of Drosophila seguyi (assembly GCF_028981765.1). NCBI lineage: Bacteria > Pseudomonadati > Pseudomonadota > Alphaproteobacteria > Rickettsiales > Anaplasmataceae > Wolbachia > Wolbachia endosymbiont of Drosophila seguyi. The sequence goes on along the minus strand of NZ_JAPQLM010000191.1, from coordinate 3,962 downwards.
AAAACACAGTATCTACCCACTAAAGTTATGTATGTTGTAAATGAAGCTCCTTTATTGCCTCGTTCCTCTTTAGTTAGCTGGACCAATACTTTTTGATTTACTGAAATAACATCTTGTAATTTGTATTTTTTATATAAAGGTACCTCTCTTACAAAACCACTACCTGATCCGTTGACATTCTTACTAGCTGCAGAATCTGAAGAAACATTTGCTGAGGCTTCTTCTATACAATCGTCATTTGAGTAGCCCTCAAAGATAGTTTCCTTTTCTTTTTCTGGAATGTTGAAGTAATCTAGAGATATCTCGGAAAAAGACAAAAAACCTTGCTTATTTTTCCCATATTCAATAAATACGGCTTGCAAAGAAGGCTCTATACGCTTTATATAAGCAACGTATATATTACCTCTTAATTGTTTTTTTTCCTTGAATTCTTGTTCAAATTCTACAACCTTGTTATTAATTGACAAGGCAACTCTTACCTCATTAGAACAGATAGAATTTTCTATCAATAATACCCTTTTACCACTATTTGTCACTTATTTACCGTTTGCTTTTTATTCTGAAGTTAACTTTATGCTACTTAATGCACTGTTGATTGTCAAGGACTTTGCAATCTGCATTATTCGATTGACTTTTAGTATTTTGCGTAATAAACTCGCATAGAATTTATTATATCATTATAAGTATGGCGAAAAAAAATGCTTCTTTGCTCGTTAAGTTAGTCAGCACTGCAATCAAGATAACAAAAACTGGTGAAGAAAAATCAACTGGCTATTTTTATGTAAAAAAGCGTAATCCAAAAAAGCTCACCAAAAAACTGGAGTTTAGGAAGTATGACCCAGTAGTCAGAAGGCATGTGTTATTTAAAGAAGAAAAATTAAAGTAATTTTTTTATAAGGAATTTTATTATTATGCAAAATTTACAATTAAGTTATCCTATAATAGTAGAGTTGGGGGATGTGAAAGATACAAAACTGAAATTAATAAAGGTCATTGCACAATTAATAAGTAAGGAGTACACAACACAGAAAAAAGCAGCAAACGCTCTAAAGATTGATCAACCTAAAGTATCTCAAATCAATAGGTCAAAAATCGAAGGGTTCTCCTTAGAATACTTGCTTAACTTATTGATTGTATTGGGCCAAGACATAAACGTAAGAATAAAGCATAATTCTAAACCTGCATAATATGGTATCCGTTCAGCGGAGTGGCAAAATAAGGTAGACAAGATAAATCAATCTCGGTGTCAAGTACTGGGATGACAAGGTATAAACCTTATCGTCATGCCGCCGCGAACCGTCATACCGCGATTCATTCGCGGTATCTCTAGATCCCGCTAACAAGTAGCGGGATGACGGTTATCAGGCCAGCACCCCTACGATGTCATCCCAGTGCTTGACACTGGGATGGCTTTGTTGCATCGCTCAAGTGAAAAGAACTGGCAGTTACTGACAAAATTCATTATAAATAGCCATTTA
>NZ_JAPQLM010000191.1:0-2434 GCF_028981765.1 Wolbachia endosymbiont of Drosophila seguyi | reverse complement strand
TTTTCTCATCTTTACCCCGTACTAAAATTTCAGATATTATAGCCTTTTACTTGTTTCCGGACAACCTCTAGTAGCGGAATGACGAATTTTTGTTTTTCAAATTGTCAGTAAATCTAAGTCAGTTTAGCTATATAAAACATAGTATAAAAAGAGCTATTTTAGCAAAATTTTAAACAAATAAAGTTAATTACTTCACAATTGATACCTTACGAGAAAAGCACATTTGATACAGATTTAAAATACAAGTTAACGAATTATTATGATTTTTACCAAGATAATAATATAGTAAGGTTTGGTAGTGAGGTATCAAAATGGAAAAATACACCAACGCATGGTTTAATAAGAAAGATAATCATGATTGTGCAAATGATGGCACTTGCGGGCAATCTATAAAGGATTTTAGGATTGGTAATTCTGATATTTCTTTTTTTGATAGTAACAAAAACTTAATTGCCAAAGTACCTAAACTACCAAAGTATTCTAGGGATAAATATGGGCATCAATTGTATAAGGAAGCTGAGTCAAAGCAGTTCAATTATTTTTCCACAAATATACATGATGTTTTGTCTAACAGCTTTACCGTTAAATACGGGTATATAAATTGTACTATAAAATACGACAACTTATCTGAGCAGGAACAAAACCAAATAGAAACAGACATTAAAACTGCCTATGAAGCATTTAAAGAAAAGTTTTGCTTGAAAAATAGTAATGCAAGTTACAATATAACGGTTCACATTTTTAATAATAGAAGCGATTATACAAAGTATAACAATCTTCTCGGCTTAGATGAAGATGGTGGTCCAGGATATATTACACGAGGAGTAACAGATTGTCAGAATATTCTGACATATAAGCAAAGTGCCATGGATTTTGTTCTAGGTCATGAGCTAGGCCACATATTTCAATTGTGTTTTTCACCATCGGCAACAGTCCAAACTTTGAGTATTCTGGATACTGAACTCATAGCAAATGTTGTTGGACGAGAAGTAGAAGAAAAAAATTATAAAGCTATTTGCAAGCAGATGGGTGTAGATGAATATAAATACGATGGATGGAGTTTTATTTTTAAATACATAGGTACAACTGGTAGTGTATACCGCCTAAACCTTTCAGAAGAAGAGAAATTTCAAATTATACAACGTGTCAAGAGTTCTGGACTAGATGAATATGAAGACCATGGATGGATGTTTAAATTTAAATATAAAGATACAACTGGTAGTATATACCTCAAGGACCTTTCAGAAGCAGAGAAATTTCAAATTATACAACGTGTCAAGAATTCTGGACTAGATGAATATGAAGATCGTGAATCAATGTTTAGTTTTAAATACAAAGGCACCACTTATAGAGCAGAACACAGAGATTATCTTTCAGCAGAAGAAGAAAAACTTCAATTTATCAAAGACATTAAGAACTCTCATGAATCGCTCGTTAGTGAATGTGATGGATTGGGGAATGAGAATACAACTTTAGTGATTTACGTTGATGAAAATAAGGAGATAAGTCAAATGTATTTTCATAATCTAGACAAGAATATATTCAAATGGTTAGATAAGACACTTATAAGCAGAAGTAAACCTGAAGAAGATGTGGATGACACAGCAGGAAAAGAGCCTGAACCAGAATCAGCCGAAGAGGATACTCAGCAACCCAGTAATTTCTTATCCAATATTTTTTCAACAATTAAATCCATTATTGATTCTATCTCATCACTCTTTTCATGGTTATTTGGGTCGAAAGAGAAAGAGTCTAATCAACAATCTGATGATAATCCTTCTTTGTTTAAGCTCGATGCTAATGAGTTAGATCACGAAGTTAAGCCTGATGCCAATGAGTTAGGTCACGATGTTAGAGATCACTTATCAGACAATTATAACCATTACAACTCATCTGATGGGCTAATGTAATATAGCTAATTTACAGTATCTGTTCAGATGCATGGCTAATGTACAAATATTGAAACAAAAATTCCAGTGCCCCTGTGATGTCATTCCAGTGCTTGACACTGGAATCCAGCTTTTAATCGAAAATGTTGTATAGTACACAATCAAATTTTCTGGATCCCAGTGGGCTTTGTTGCATCGCTCAAGTGAAAAGAACTGGCAGTTACTGACAAAATTCATTATAAATAGCCATTTAACTGTTGAAGAAAAAATATGCCACAAAAAATGAGAGTCAGTAACTGCCATGAATATAACAAATTTCTCCAAGAAAGAGGAAGCATTTTTTGTTATATCAATGACGCCATAGAAAATTGGTACGAGAATTGTCCAAAAATGCAGGGCGGCAACTATATTTATAGTGATAAAGTTGTGATTTTGGTGCATATAATCGTCAGTTTCTTTAGAATTGGTTTAAGACAAACAGTCGGGTTTATAAAAGGGTATTTGCAACAAATAGGAAGAGATTTGCAGCTATTCACAAGCATCAA
>NZ_JAPQLM010000190.1:11212-22024 GCF_028981765.1 Wolbachia endosymbiont of Drosophila seguyi | reverse complement strand
TTGATGATTGTGAATAGCTGATAACTTGCAAATTTTTCCCAATTTGCTCAAGGTATCCTGCTATAAACCCAACTGTTTGCCTCAGGCCTATTCTAAATAAACAAGTTATTATGTGCACCAAAATTACAACTTTATCGCTATAAATATTGTTGCCACCTGGTATTTTTGGACCATTCTCGTACCACTTTTCTATGGCTTCGTTGATATAATGAAAAATATTTCCTCTTTTTTCTAGAAATTTGTTATATTCGCTATGGTTACTGACCCTCATTTTTTGTGGCATATTTTTTCTTCAACAGTTAAATCGCTATTTATAATGAATTTTGTCAGTAATCACTAATTTTTCTGCTGCTATGCAACAAAGCTCACTGGGATCCAGATTGGACACTAAGTTGGTGAGTATAAAAGTAGCTAACCTTATGTTAAAACACAATATTTTTGGTGAGGGGTTGCATTAAAAGCTGGATTCCAGTGTCAAGCACTGGAATGACATCGTCTTAACATTGTACCATATTACAATGTTCGTACAGTTATGTGTCACGCTACTTGGATGACAAGAAAAGGTTTCTAGAATGACGGAAACGAAGTCATACATAGAAAATAGGTTAGGTATTTTCAATTTTTGTTGTATACTCAAATAAAAATCTCACTTTTACAGATGGATACAGTAAAGTTTGTTTTATTACTGCCAACAATATTACTCATGCTAGTTGCTGGTGTTTACCTATCGATTAAACTAAAATGGCTACAGGTATTTAGATTACCATACGCCCTTTCACTCCTTGGAGCTAAAAGAGGAGAAAATAAATTTTCTTCTATAGCCGCTCTGTTTACAATTTTAGGGGGAAATTTAGGAGTAGGCAATATTTCAGGAACTGCTGTTGCTCTAAAAACCGGAGGACCGGGCTCTATTTTATGGATGGCAATAATTATTGTTATCACTTCTGTGATAAAATATGTCACTTGTTATCTAAGTATAAAAACCAGAAAGGAAAAGAACGAACGGTTTATAGGTGGCCCTGTAGCCTACATGACTGATGCGTTTAACTCTAGGAAGGCCACAATTGTCTTTCTAGTTATCATGATGATGGTTTCAATAACAGTTGGTAACCTTGTTCAGGTAAATTCTCTATCAATACCACTTAATATGATAGATGTGCCTGTAGTTGTTGGTGGCATTGTAATGGCCATAATATTTTTTGTTGTTGCAGCTCTCAGCTTAAAAAAAATTAAAATTTTTATATCGGCTATGATACCGATAATGACGGTAAGTTACCTCACACTTTGCGGTATCATATTATTTAAATTTAGTGAAAATATTCTTCCTTCTCTAAAACTAATAACAAGCAGTTTTTTTACAACTAGTAGCTTTAACTCTGGTTTATCTCTAGGTTTGATTTTAGAAATGTTGACTATTATTCAAGTTGGAACTTTGCGAGGTATTTTTGCAACAGATATAGGGCTTGGCCTCGAAGGAATCGTACATTCTTCAATTGTTCCTAAGAAAAATAATAATAAATTTATTATTGAACAGAGCCTAATCACAATAATATCGCCTTTTATAGTTGCATTCATAGTGTTTATTACAACAATGGTACTGCTTGTCACAGATTCTTGGGTCACTGATTTAGAGAGTACTAACATGTGCATATTTGCTTTTAGAAAAGCTATGAATTGGCCCTATATTGACTATTTAATTATGGCCATAATGTTTTGTTTTGCCTTTACTACTATTTTTACTTGGTTTTTTTGCTCAAAACAGACAATACGCTATGTGTCTATGGATAATAAATACACTAAAATCTGGATTGTAATTTTTACCATGATCATTCCGCTTGGTGCGATAGGTAAAGTCCGGTTGCTATGGGATGTTGCTGATATCTCGATTGCTGCTTTGTTGTTTATCAACATACTCGCTATACTCAAGCTAACCTCTCAAGATCCAGAAGTGTTTACTATGAGTAGCAGATATTTGAAGTTGCAAAAACAGAGCTATAGCTAAAGCAATTTAGGCTATGCAGCTGTTGTGATATAAGAGTGATTTCCGCCAAGAAGGATGTCATCCCAGTGCCCAGACACTGGGATCCAGGAATCTTGATTGCCACTAAGTTAGTGAGCATAAAAGTAGCTAATCTTATGTTAAAACACAACATTTTTGATGGGGTTCGTGAAAGGCTGGATTCCAGACTGGAATGACAACTTAAATCGTTTGATGTTACCATAAAATAGCTTGTGTCATCACATTAGTAACACAACCTTCCTTAATAAAAATTCAACCAATGCTTGTGATAATTATATTAGCTAGTATTAGCTAGAACTAAAGGCAGAGGGTTATTAGTGAGGGATATATGGGCACTAACGATACACAACAAGAACACATTTATAATGAGCGCATTCAAGAAATTTTTCCTTTATTTGATAAAATAAAAAAGGAAGACGACCCAATTTATAATGCTAGAGTTGATTTTAACACAGTAAAGTTTTTAACAAAACACGCCAACTGGAATTGGGACGAAGAAGAAAACAAAGATAAAGCATATGGAGTTATTCTTCAGAAATGCGACAAGACAAAGAAAGCTGGACAAGACCTTGAAAGTGAAGTTAAAGAAAGGTTGAAAGAGTATGTTGATGATGTTGCAGGAGTTTCAATATACGGTAATCACGCAAGTATTACGCTGGGAAATAACAAAAAAGAGTTTAAAATCAGCGAATTTTTAAACAGTGATTTTTGTGAGAAGAATGAAATCTCGGGATTTTCAACATTGCATAGTGATGGAAAGAGCGGAATGCATGGTTTTGTTGCCGAGGAAGAAGGGAAAAAAATAAGACATTATGTCGTAACTGATGGTTCATATGAAATGACTTTAAAGTGGTATGCGGAGGGGAAGGAATGTAAGATCAAAATTAAGATTGATGCTAACGGTGTAGACCTTGTTAAAGGTGATGATTTTTCTCTAGAACGGTTAGAAGTAAACAGAGATGTAAAAATAGGTGGTTTATTCTTGCATGAAATACAATTCAGGGAGAAAGGACAAGGAAAAGCGAATGAGATGCAACATAATAAAGACAGTAACGAGCTATCATCTGAAACTACAACAAGAATTGATGTTAATAGAGGTGTTAGCGTTCAAGCTACTGATATAACTCAAAAAAAAGAAGACCACCATTCACATTTTGGACTACAATCTAACAGCAGAAGGCAGTCTTACGATAGCGGAATTGGAAAAGATTTTGACGATAAAATTAATTCTCAGGAGGCTAAAGAAAAGCGTGAGCTTAGACAAGCAGCACGAGAAGCAAATTCGGGAGGTCAAGTTTATAACCTACAATCGCTTTTTGAGGAGAATCCTCAGAACAAAAAAACTCCTCCGCCACTTCCACCTAGAACTAGTTCACTACCACCTAAAAAAGGTGTTTTCGATGAGCAAGGGGGAGCCAAATCTGGAAGCCAAAAACCAGATGACTTGCGCGAAAATGAGCAAACACCTAATAATCAGCAAAAAGGTGCAACTTCTGATTCTTCAGATAGTTCTACTTTCACCAAGTCTGTAAGCCACAATCAAGATAATAGGCAAGAAGATGAACGGTATGACAATCCTACATTTGGACATGCTGTACCTGGAAGCCAAAAACCAGATAGAAGTGAGCAAACACCTAATGATCAGCAACAACCTAAAACCCAGCAACAAGAAGGAAATAGCAAAGGCGATCTGTTACAAGACATCAGAAATTTCAAGAAAAACAACTTACGGCACATTGATGTTGATGATAGAAAAGCATCAATTGCAGGAAGTAGAAAAAATAACCCATCACCGTTAGAGACATTAAAGGACATAATTCCTTATTCATCTTCTCCAGATAACAGTGATAACCAAGATGCTAGTGATGCTAAGTGGAAAGAAAGTGAACAGCCGCTCTCTGCTACAGCACTCAATAATAAAAGTGACTCGGGCTATTCATCTCCAACTCATGACAATAATGAACAATCTCAAGTAAATCCTGAACAGTTAAAGAAGAGCTTAGAGAACATTGAACAAAGTGATCAAACTCCACCTGAAAATCTTCTTAAAGAAATCAGAGATAGATCACAGCAGGATAATAGAGGATTAAGGCAAGTTGATCCTACTGATAAACTGTCACAAGATAAAGAAGATGGATTGCAAAAAGACGATTTAGCAGATGTAAAAATAGTGGAAGGTCCAACTATTAGTGTCTCTGCTTCAACACCAAATAGTATAAGTGATTCAGGCTATATATCTCCAACTAATAGTGATAGTAAATCTCAAACAGATTTAAAACAGGTAGGAAGGAAATTAGAAGAACATATTAGACAAAGTAATCTAACTCTATTTGAAGAACTTAAAAATACATTAGGTCAAGAAAATCTCGGGTTAAAATCAGCTGATCAGAGTCAGATTAGCGAAGAAACTAAAAAACGCTTGAGAGAAGTTGGGTTGCTAAAAGACAGCTCAACAGACATAAAAGCAAACGATTCGGGCTATTCATCTCCAACTCATGACAATAATGAACAATCTCAAGTAAATCCTGAACAGTTAAAGAAGAGCTTAGAAAACATTGAACCAAAAGAAATCGGAGATACGAGTGAGTTAAAAGGAGCATTGGGAAACCCGGATAAAGGATTAAGAGAACCGGCACAACAGGCTACTAAAGAAAATATTCCTAAAGATTCATTCTCAGAAAACATTTTAGAAAAGATAGGAGAAGGTAAACAATATGACCCTATACGTAAGTGGTTAGAAAAAACAGTGGCAGAACGAGAAAATAATGACACTAATCCAACTGTAGATAAAAATAGCGAACTATATAAATTACTAGAGAAAGATGAAGCACAACTGAAAGCTGGAGTAATAGAAGAAGAAAGAGGAGATACTTTAACAGAACACACTGATGGTTATGATCGCAATAGAATTGCATTAGCTAACAGAAATAAAAGACCACTAGATTGGGCTAAACAGGTTGCTGAGTCACAACAAAAAAAAGATACTAATAAAGGTATTTCAATATAAATTGAAGTTAAAATAATTGCTTAGCAAACAATAGGTTTCATGTAATGGTAACCCTATAACGGAAGAGTAGGAGCCGCGTAAGAACAATACGAACACTCCAGCTAGGCCTTGTATATTGCATCCCCCCGCCCTATTTTTCCACTCTTCTGATGCTAAATAATACTTAATTTCTTGTTCACTGAGACGTTTAAATTTCACTATTGTAACCACAGTCCTGATATGTTGTTTAGATTGATCGGGAGTTAATAGACATACACTGGTGTATACTCTATGCCTTCTTCCTGATAACAAGCGGATACATTTTTCTGCTTGCTCAACGTTTTCAGCTTTGAGCAATATCCTTCTACCACAAGCAACAACTGTATCAACACCAAGCACAAAATAATTTGGATTTAAACTTTGTATTTTCTCAGCTTTACTTTTTGCCATACGGATTGAGTAATCCTTCGGAAGTTCCTTTTTTAAAGGGGCTTCATCTATATCTGCTGGCAAAATTAAACCTGGCTCAATGTTTATTTGTTTTAGTAAAGCTATACGCCTTTTCGATGATGAAGCAAGAATAAGATTATTTAGAGATCGTTCTGTCACTTGTACCTTTAAGCCTTCTAATGATCCTACCCTTTCTTGCATTCCTATCGTAAATGCTCATCTCAACTAACACCCTATCCCCTATAATGATGCGTATTTTACTTCTTCTCACTTTCCCTGATACATGACAGATAATCTCATGTTCATTGTCCAGTTTCACTCTAAATTCTGCTGCAGGTAGTAAAGCAGTTACTGCCCCTTCCACTTCAAAAATTGTTTTCGATTTCTCGTCTTTTATCATATGTTATATTATAATTTAATAATCTTTTTTAGTCTACTATAGATTTTAAATTATTATCAACACAAAAGACCTTTTGCGCCCCACTTAAGTTGCAACTTAACCCCAACCATCTTCACAATGATACCCTACCTACGTTTCTACTCTCTGCCACCTTCTCAATAGAACTTATAGGACTTATGTTGAAAGATAAATCATTATCACAATTTTCTTCATCGCTATCAAGTCCACTATCAACGCTTAAAGATCTGAGTAATGTTGTCTTCTCTCTCAGTGGCACATAAGACTCATTATCAACGCTTGAAGATTTGGATAACCTTTTCTTCTGTCGTGGAGCATTACCAGACTCATTAGAAATTTCTCCCGTTAATTGATTGTTGAAGCTCCTTTGTTCATCAGCACGAATTTTTTCTTCCAGTCCATCAAGCATTCCTACCAATTCATCACCCCATTCATTTTCTTCTTCTAATAATTGTTTACACTTTTCTTTCTCACGCTCTAGCTCGTTTCTTAACTCTTCGACTTTATCTTCATCTTTAGTGAGTTCAAGTGTAAGCACCTTATCTCCTGGAAATTCCTCGTACTCGTTTTCTAGTTCTTCAATGTTGAGTTTTAGTCTCTCTTCTCCAAGTGTATCTTGTAAATCGCTATCCTGCCTATCTGATTCTTTAATCTTTTGCTCAATTTCTACTTGTACCTTATATTCCTGATCTAATTCTCTTAGCTGATCTTTCAAGCGCTCTTTCTGCTGGCGTCGTTCAACCATTATCTGTTCCGCATCTTCTCGTGCTTGATTTAGCTCTTTTTCCAAATTCTTCTTTCCTGCATTAACAATTTTCAGCTCTTCCTTTAGCTTTCTTTTTTCTTCATATACACCTTTAAGTTCTTGTGCTTTCCCTTGTAGCTCTTTTAACACACCTGCTAATTCTTCATTTTTTTGTGCCAGTTCAGTTTGCAATTCCGTGTTTTTTTGCTCCTCTTTTTCAAACCTGTCTTGTAAATTGCTATTCTGCTTCTCTAACTTTACAATTGTTTGATTAGCTTCTGCTTGGGTTGTTTCTAGTTTCTCCTGTAGTCGCTGATTTTCTTGTATTAATTCATGGTGCTTTTTATTTATCACTTGCAACCCTGCTTCTATTTTTTGCTTCAATTCAACAGCTTCTTTTTTCAAATTTGACATTTCTTGCTTCAATTCAACGTTTTTTTCGGACAGCATCTGATTATTTAAAATCAATTCATCCATTTGTTGTGAAGCAAATTCTGTCTGAGTTCCAGTGTGCTGTAAATTGACTTCCGTTTTAGTTTCGATTTGTTGTGAAGCAACTTCTGTTTGAGTTTCAGTGTGTTGTAAATTGACTTCCGTTTGAGTTGATGCATTGCTATTAATAGAAGGAGGAAGGCTATTGTCAGCATCAACTTTAGGGTCTAATTCCCCCTCTGGTTCCTCGCGATAGGCCGCTATAGACTCATTTTGAAAATTATTATTAGCAGTAGGTACAACATCAGCAGCCTTACCTTTTTCTAGTACAGCATCATATAAGGAGAGACCTTGAATATATAATTCATCGTTTTGCTTTATTAATTCTAAGATCTCATCCGATAGCACAAAATCTTCATCATTAAATTTTAGTACTTCAGTTATGCCATCGCTACTCACATTCATAATCATGGTACACATTTCGGATCCATCCTTTACAGGCCAAGTGCTTTTCATTTCATAATATGCGCCCTCTTTAAATTCATAATATCTTTCCTTACCTTTCCGATGAGAGTGTATTTCATGTTTTTTATTGCAATAGATATTCAGCTCTTTAATATCTTTCTCTTGCTGTAAAATGTCACTAATCCTGGTTTGCTCACTTCTATTGTAATTAATAAGATTGATATTCAAAACTCTATGAGTGTTATCAGTTTCTGTGTAATAAGCTCGAAACTCTACGCCTTTCTCTCCAAGATATTTACTTGCAGCTTCTTTTCCCTGCTCTGCCAACTTTATGCATTTATCTATATCTTCCTTAAAGCTCTTATTAGCAGACTCTGTTACTGCTTTATCTATGTACGTTTTTTTAAAATCTCCATCATTTATTAGGTCATAAAAACTCCACTTATCCCCAAAAGCCCTCTGCACGTAAGTGAAATTCTTTTTTTCCTTTAGTTTTCCTAAGAACCACACCTTTTCTTTCAGATTTTTTAGTTGAAAGCTTACCCTTGCCTTTACACTAGAGTTTTTGGCAGGAATACTAACTTCTTCTAATTCTTTAAGTAATTTGTTATTTTTTATAATTGAGGAGCAAAACTTTACAATAGCAGAATTTGCAAACGAAGGATCTTTTTTTATATCTTCATCAATAATTTCTTTAAAACGTGCAAATTGAGGTAGAACATAAAAATTGATTATTTCTTTTTCTGATCTTGTTTTATTAGCATAAGAGATATCACCTAATTGTGAATATAACTCTTTTAATGTATAGTAGATAAGCGTAGAGTAATAAACCTCCCTATTCAGTGAAGTTGGTCCAATACACTTTTCAAGTTGATCACCTGTTTTTCCTGCCTCTGCTGTTTTTTCTTCTTTAGCCAAACTTCCAATCATAATACACCTCCTTAACTATATTTATATTATACCAATTAACATATATTAAAAGAAATCAAACTGTATAACCTCGCCCTACACTAACTTTTATGATTACTTAATTGTGTAAAAATAACTGCAAGTGTTAAACTTGAGCTTTTATTTTTCATTATACATTTCTTACTACATGTTTATACTGTTGTCTTGCATAATAGACTATTCGAAGTTACACAAGTATTTTTTTTATTAGATAAGAGTTAGTAAGAGCCTGTTCATAATTTTTTCAGAAGTAAGGCAGTGAAAGCCAGAACTACCATTTGTAGGCTAGTATTGAGTTTTCGCTCACAATTTTTCCACAATCTTCTACATTTTTCTAACCAAGCAAAAGATCGCTCCACAACCCATCTTTTGGGCAATACAACAAAGGAACGTAATTCATTTCTTTTGATCACTTCAACGGTTGCACCAATAATCGTTTTTATTTGAGTTACAAAATTCTCTCCAGTATAGCCTGCATCAACCAGTACATTTTTAACTCCCGAGAGGTTTTCTTTTGCATTTTCGACCATTCTCACAGCACTGCTACGGTCAGTTATCTCTGCTGTTGTTGTATAAATTGCATGCTTGCGTATCTACTGCAATACGGCCCTGAAATCTTCTTGCCTGCATCATAGCTTCAGCAGTATCTGCATTTTTTATACTCTGTGCATCAATTATGCAGAAGCTTTTCCGACCATTGTTTTGTCGCAATTATTTTTTTTTAATACCAGCTCCAGAACACTTTCTTTATTTACATCTGGTTTTTCACTCCACTTCTTAAAATAGTCGTAACAATTGCGCCATTTTGGGAACTCTTTTGATACCATTCTCCACTGGCAACCACTTTTTAACACGTATAACACTCCACAAAATATATCATGTAAATCAAGTGTTCTTGGTTTTGTCTTCTTTCTGCAAGATTCCAGATCTGCTACAATAATCTCAAACTTTTCTCGACTTATGTCACTTGGTTATAAACTTCGCATATCCTACTTTATATACTTTATCCTCTCACTTTATCTCTTTTTTGAGATTACGTACAGGCTCTAAGATACAAAGACGTTTTCAGAAATCTTTAAGCTTAATAACATCCTCTCTCTTTGGACTAGTTGAGATTAGATGAATTGGTACACCTATTAATTTTTCTAACCCTTCTATATATTTTATTAAATTGATAGGCAATGTTTCAATCGACCTTTTACCTTGAGTGTTTTCTTTCCAGCCAGGAAACTCTTCATATATTGGCTCTAATTCCCCTTGTATTGAATGCGATGCGGGTAAATAATCATACATTTTTCCGCTATACTTGTAACCAGTGCATATTTTAATTGTATCAAAAGAATTAAGCACATCTAATTTGGTTAATACAATGCTTGAAACTCCAGAGAGTTGTACGGCCTGGCGCACTAAAACTGCATCGAACCATCCGCAACGCCTTCTTCTATTGCTCACTGTTCCAAGTTCCTTACCTATAGTAAACAAGCTATCTCCTACTTCATTTTTCTGCTCAGTAGGAAATGGGCCATTGCCCACTCTTGTTGTATAAGCTTTTACCACACCAATAATGTAAGCATTGGAGGATAACCCTGAGCCTGTTATTGCTTGCGATGCTACAGTATTACTTGAAGTAACAAAAGGGTAAGTTCCGTGGTCGATATCTAAAAATGCGCCTTGGGCACCTTCAAATATTATTTTCTTACCTTCTTTCATCAAGTCATTTAATATCTTCCACACAGGTTTTTTATATGAAAGAATTTTTTCTGAAATCTCTTGAATTTCCTTTAATATTTCTTCTTTTTTACCCACCTGGTAGTTAAGGCCTTTCCTGATAGCATTGTGGTAATTCAAAAGAGTATCCACTCTTTTATTGAGCTCATCTGCGTTTTCTAAGTCACAAAGGCGTATAGCTCTCCTTCCAACTTTATCTTCATAACATGGCCCTATCCCTTTGTTTGTTGTACCAATTTTGTGATTTCCATTTAAATCTTCAAATAGCTTTTCCTTGTCCTTATGTATGCTAAGTATTAATGGACAGCTCTCGGATACCATCAAGTTGTTATAGTTTACGTCTACTCCTTTAACTTTCAATGACTCTATTTCTGAGATTAGAGCGTGTGGATCAAGAGCAACGCCATTTCCTATGATAGATATTTTGCCTGGCCTCAAAACAGCAGAGGGCAGTAAATTTAATTTATAAACCTCATCATCTACTACTATAGTGTGCCCTGCATTATTTCCTCCCTGAAATCTCACAACTACATCTGCATTCTCAGAAAGATAATCTACTATTTTACCCTTGCCTTCGTCACCCCATTGCAGACCAACAATTACAATGTTATTCATCATTA
>NZ_JAPQLM010000190.1:0-11162 GCF_028981765.1 Wolbachia endosymbiont of Drosophila seguyi | reverse complement strand
TCTTTTTTCTAGAAATTTGTTATATTCGCTATGGTTACTGACCCTCATTTTTTGTGGCATATTTTTTCTTTCAAGGTTAAATGGCTATTTTATAATGAATTTTGTCAGTAGCCACCAGATTTTTTCAGTTGCTATGCAACAAAGCCATCCCAGTGTCGGCTACTTGGATGACAAGAAGAGGGTACTTGGATAAGAGGCATTGCCCTCCTGGTAGGCCCAAATTGCAATGTCCGTACAGTTATGGATTCATTCGCGGTATAGATTCCGCTAATGAGTAGCGGAATGACGAATTTGTTGTTTTTCAAATTGTAGGTAAACCTAAGCCACTTTAGCTATATATAATAGAATTTCGCTTTCTACTATCTTTCCAGTTGTTTTATACATAATTCTCGAATTTTGAAAATTTGCTCCATATCTAATTTCTCACTTGTATAAAATTTGTTTTCTTACTTCGAGACCTAATCTACCACAACTTTTATATGGCGTTTCTTTCCTGCAGATAATTTTATAAATGGCTGATCTTTAAAGCTTTCGAAATTTATTACATGATCAATATTGTTTACAACATTATCATTAATCTTGCATCCGTTGCCCTGTATTAAACGCTTTGCAGCGCCTTTTGAAGGTTCAAAACCGGTGTCATGTAGTAGGTCTACTAAGGATATGCCGCTTGCAACTTGTTCTTTTTTTATGATGTAATCAGGAAGTAGTGAGCTATCTTCATTCTCAAAAGCAGAAATTGCAGCAAATTGTGCAAGTTCCGCTTCTTTGTCACCATGACATATTTTTGTCACTTCTGTTGCCAAGACCTTTTTTGCTTCATTTATTTCTTGATCCTTTAAAGACTCTAATTTTCTAATCTCATCAATTGGCACATCAGTGAGCAATCTTAAAAAACGTCCAACATCTTGATCATCAACGTTGCGAAAATATTGCCAGTAGTCGTAAGGCTTTAGCATATTATCATCAAGCCACACTGCTCCACTTTCAGTTTTGCCCATTTTTTTTCCTTGTGCATTTAATAAAAGAGGCATGGTAAGGCCAAATAGCTCAGGTAAATTCAACTTTTTTCCAAGTTCAATTCCGTTTACTATATTTCCCCACTGGTCTGACCCTCCAATCTGCAGACGACAATCATATTTTTTATTTAATTCAATAAAGTCGTAAGCTTGCAATAGCATGTAATTAAATTCTAGAAAGCTTAAGGTTTGCTCTCTATCCAGCCTGGTTTTCACACTATCAAAACTTAGCATACGATTTACAGAAAAATAAGCTCCTATATCACGCAAAAAATCTATGTATTTTATGTTATCCAACCAATCTGCGTTATTTACTATCATTGCACCAGTCTTGCTGTCATTAAAAGACACCATTTTCTCTAATATTCTCCTTATACTGGATGTATTTTGATTGATGTTCTCTACAGGCAAGATGCTTCTTGCTTTATCTTTGAAGGATGGGTCACCAATTTTTGTTGTGCCACCTCCAAGTAAGACTATCGGCTTATAACCAAATTTTTGTAGGTGACAGAGCATCATAATCTGAATTAGGTGACCAGCATGAAGACTTGGTGCTGTGCAATCAAACCCAATGTATGCAACTATATAATTGCTCTGCAATAATAATTGATCTAGTCCTTCAATGTTTGTGCATTGGTATAGGTACCCTCTTTCTTGGATGAAATTTAAAAATTCAGATGCGTGTTTCATTTTATAAACCCCAGTCTATCCTGTCATTAATGCCGAAGGTAACCCTAATAGAGAAGCCAGTGCCCAGACACTGGAACTTAATTATAAACAAGCACACTATACAACGTTTCCGATGAAATTGCATGAAAAACTGGATTCCAGTGTCAGCTACTTTCATGACACCACTACCTGTGCAGGAGTTGCCTTCAAAATTACAACGTTTGTGCAGTTGTGCACCAGCTATCCAGGCAATCAGTTCCATAACTCTTCTATTTTATAATACTCCCTTACTTCCGGCCTGAATATGTGAACCATTATGCCTTGAAAATTCAAAACTACCCAATTGCCTTCATCCATACCTTCTACATCTATTTTATCATGTGGCTTGAGGCTTTTTATTACGTGCTCAGCTAAAGCTTTAACGTGACGGCTTGAATTACCAGATGCAATAATCATATATTTTGCAATAACGGTTTTATTCTGCACATCAAAAGTTACTATATCATGACCTTTATTTTGATCTATTATCTCTTCAATTGTACTTCTTATCGATTCCATATCGCTAAGCATTGTTTACAGGTTATATGATTCATTTATAATTATATACTCAAAATTTCTAAATATGAACTATTTTCAACGCAACTACTTGTTAAAGGTATTACCTGCATCTATTTTATCATCATGTTTTTAGCATGTACAATGTATATACTTTTTATATAATTGAAAATAGCTTTTTACTAGTATTCATTATGGGCAAGACTCTCATCTATTTAATCGGCTTTCCAGGCAGTGGTAAGTTTACTACTGCAAAGGAACTGTGTAAAATCATTGGTGCAGTAATAGTAAGCAATAATCTATTCAATAATATTATATTTGATATTGTTAAATTACAAAACGCTGAAGTTCCAGATGACCTATGGGAAAAAATTTTTGCAGTTAGGGAAAATGTATTAGCAATACTGGAAAAACACTACGTAAAATCAAAACATTATATATTTACAAATGAATTGATAGAGGGTGATCCCTATGACCAAAGATTATATAACTCAGTGGTAAATTTAAGTAAAAAAATGGACATGGAAATTTTTTCTGTAGTATTACATTGTAATAATGAAAAACTAGTAAGACGTGTCCAATCAGAAGAGAGATATCAGGAAAATAAAATTACTGATCCGGATTTTGCTATAAAGAAAATTGAAGGGAAAAGGCTATTTATACCTGAGGGTTCGCTTGAAATTGATAACTCGAACTTGAGTGCAAAGGAAGTTGCAAAGAAAATTGCTGAAGAGATGAAGAAAGAAAAAAATGGAAAATTAATTAAAACTTCTGTAACAAATCATTTAAAAACAGAGCGTACTCGTGGTTGAGCAGAAAGATAAGTACCGTCCTTGTGTTGGCATAATGCTATTTAACAGACAAGGACATGCCTTTATTGGAAAACGCTTTGATAGCGATTCTTACTGGCAGATGCCACAAGGAGGTGTTGATGATGGTGAGGAACTGGAACAAGCAGCGTTACGTGAGTTGCTAGAGGAGGTTGGTACTAATAAAGTAAAGGTTATAACTAAAAGCAAGGATTGGATATACTACAACTTGCCTGAAGAAGTTATACCAATATGCTGGAATGGAAAATATTCTGGTCAAAAGCAAAGGTGGTTCTTAATGAAGTTTTGCGGAGAAGATGAGGACATTGATATTAATTATACTGGTCATCCAGAGTTCAAAGAGTGGCGTTGGCAAGGTATAGATAGTTTAGTAGCCAGTGCTATATCATTTAAAAAAGAAGTTTATAAAACAGTGATAGAAGAGTTTTCTTCTATAATAAAAGCCTCAACAATAAGCTCATGATAGTAGATTCTCATTGCCACTTGATTTATTTTTCTGACGATGAAATACCAAAAGTAATTTCAAGGGCAGAGCAAAATGGTGTAAAGGTTTTGCATAACATATGCGTAAGCATTGACGATGTTCCTAAGTTATTAAAAATTTCTTCATCCTATGATCAGGTCTACTCCTCTGTTGGTATACATCCGCTTGATGCTGCTATAGAAAACGGTGAGTGTATACATGTTGATGAATTAGTTGAATTTACCAAGAACCAAAAGGTAATTAGTATCGGTGAAACCGGGTTAGATTTTTATAAATCTGACAACAAAGACAATCAGAAAAAAAGTTTTGCATTACATATAGAAGCGTCAAGAATAACTGGACTACCTTTAGTGATTCACACAAGAAGCGCTGATAATGAGATGATCGATATGTTAAGGTCAGAAATGAAAGCCGGTGCTTTTAGTGGAGTAATGCACTGCTTTGCTTCCTCTAAAGAACTTGCTTATCAATCTATAGATTTGGGGTTATATATTTCATTTTCTGGAATTATTACTTTTAAAAATGCGAGCTTACTCAGAGAAATTGCACAAAATGTACCACGCGAGCGTGTTTTAGTCGAAACTGATGCACCATATCTATCACCTGAGCCTTATAGGGGAAAAAAGAATGAACCAGCAATGGTGAAATACGTTGTTGATTGTTTGGCAGAGTTGTGGAATGAGTCACCAGAACAAGTAGCGAAGGTAACCACAAGCAACTTTTTTAGGCTGTTTGAGCTATAAAGAAGCTCTATAAAACCATTAATTTGCTTATGAACCTAAAGATTTCACCAGCTCTCTCACCGAGTTTACAGACTTATTAAATATTTCTTGTTCACTATCATTCATTTTAACTTCTAGGATCTTTTCAATTCCGTTTTTTCCAATAATTACAGGAACACCAATAAACAACTCTTCTACACCATATTCACCATTAAGGTAAGCAGCACATGGTAATATGCGCCTCTTATCTTTTAAATATAATTCTAACATGCATATAGCTGAAGATGCAGGAGCGTAGTATGCAGATCCAGACTTAAGCAGATCAACTATTTCTTTACCGCCATTGCGAGTGCGTTCAACTATTTCATCGACTTTTTTCTGTGTGATAAGACCCATATCGATAATTTGAGTAAGTGGAACTCCAGCAACTGAAGCACAATTGATTAGTGGTACCATAGTGTCGCCATGTCCTCCAAGCACAAAAGCAGATATATCTTCAACTGAGATATTTAACTCACTTGCAAGAAAGTAACGAAAACGGGAAGAATCAAGCACTCCTGCCATGCCAACAATCATATTAGTTGGAAGGTTTGAAAATTTATGCACCACTGAAACCATGGCATCCAAAGGGTTGGTAACCACTATTACAAACGCGTTTGGAGAATATTTTTTAATATTTTCGCCAACCTCCTTCATTACTTTAGCATTGGTTTGCAGGAGGTCATCCCTGCTCATTCCAGGTTTTCTAGCGATGCCAGCGGTTATTATAATTGCATCGGAGTTTTTTATATCTTCATACCTATTTGTGCCAGTAATATTGACATTAAATCCATCAATAGGGGATGATTCTGCTATGTCGAGTGCTTTACCTTGTGGTATTCCATCACTAATATCAAGTAAAACAACATCACCGAGTTCCCTTAGTGCAATCATATGGGTGAGAGTTCCACCGATATTTCCTGCACCGATTAAAGATATTTTTTTTCTTTGTACTGTCATTTTCTACTCCTTTGTATTTACTTTTATGGTTTTACCTTCCCAAGGCGATAAGCTATCAAACATACGAAAATCTTGCGGTAAATCTATAGGATTATACACAACCTTTTTTGTCTCTATATCATATCTTACTTCCTCATAACCAGTGAGAGGGAAATCTTTTAACATTGGATGACCTTTGAATCCATAGTCTGTTAGAATCCTACGCAAATCAGGGTGATCAGAAAACTCTATTCCATACATATCAAACACTTCACGCTCAAACCACAAAGCCGTACTAAATATCTTCGCTACACTTGGAGGCATGTCGCTTTCACATAACTGAAGCTTTATGTGTACTCTAATATTATGCACAATGCTGAGTAGATTGTATATTAGCTCGAAACGCTTCTCTCTATTTGGATAGTCAACCCCAAAAATATCAACTAATAGTTCAAACCTACACTTTTCATCATCACGTAGAAAGAATAGGTACTTTTCAATTTCATCTAAAGTTGAATATATTACAATAATGCCATCATCTTTTTGAATGCACTCGCATTTGGTCTTTTTTTGTATATACTTTGCAGTTTTATCCATTCCGAGTCCGTTTTATTTTGTTTTGTAGGCATAGCATTCCATATAGCAACGCCTCAGCGGTTGGTGGGCATCCAGGGACATACACGTCAACTGGCACAATTCTATCACAGCCTCGGACTACTGAATAAGAGTAATGGTAATAACCACCACCATTTGCACAACTTCCCATGGAAATAACATACTTCGGGTCTGCCATTTGATCATAAACCTTGCGCAATGCTGCTGCCATTTTATTAGTTAGTGTGCCAGCAACAATCATCACATCTGATTGACGTGGGCTTGCACGAAACATTATACCATATCTATCAAGATCATAACGGCTGGATGCAGTATGCATCATCTCAACTGCGCAACATGCAAGACCAAATGTCATTGGCCACAATGAACCAGACCTTGCCCAATTCATTACATAATCTGTTAAATCACCAAATTTAGTGACAAGAAACCCTTCTTTTTTATAACGACCCCAGTCATCATTAGATAGAATTTGATTTGTCATAAACTACTCCCACTCTAATGCACCTTTACACCATTCATAGATAAAACCTATAGTGAGTATTGCAAGAAATACCATCATAGACCAAAATCCACCATAGCTTATCTTAGATAAGGAAACAGCCCAAGGAAAAAGAAAAGCAATTTCTAAGTCAAATATTATAAATAATATTGAAACTAGGTAAAATTTGATGTCAAAATTTTTCCTTGCACTGGATAGTGGATTGAAGCCACACTCATATGTGGAAAGCTTTTCACCATCTGGCTTACTCACTGCAAGAAACATAGGCAATATACCTAAAGCAAAAGATACTACAATTGATACGCAGATAAAGATTACTATGGTTAAATATTCGCTCATTTAACAAAACATATAACACTATGAGTTTACATGCTTTCCTAACTTTTTACCACCTAAAATATGCACGTGAAAGTGTGGTACAACCTGCTCTCCATTTTCACCGTAGTTAGTGACTAATCTATATCCTGTTTTTTCTAGATTATATTTGTGTGCTATCTCTCTTACAGTTTTGAAGAAATCCGCTATTTCCTCTTCAGGAGCTTTTAGAATGAAATCATCATATGAAATATATTGATTTTTTGATATAACTAAAATATGAACTGGTGCGTCAGGGTACTTATCATGAAAAGCTAGTACATTTTCATTTTCATGTACCTTCTCACAAGGTAACTCACCTCTTAATATTTGAGCAAAGATGTTATCGCTATCATAAACTTCATTGCTCATATTTTAAGAGCGACCTTTCCCTCTTTCTTCGTTTTTCTCTACATTAGGTGTAGATAGTGGTTTTATCGCATCACCAGAAGCATCTTCAAGATTTAAGGAGCTTACAAGTTCCCTTACTTTTACTATGTCCTGCTGTTCTTTCAAAAAGGGTTCTATTCCACTTACCCTTTTTCCAGTAATAACTCCTGGTTGTAAGTGATACATATCCCCAGGAACAGTTAGACTATGATGTCTTTCCTCTATTTTTTTAGCTTCACTCATAATACTCCCCTATAACTTATTTTTGCATTCCACAACTTTGCGACTTACCTGCTTTTATAGCTTCTTGCGCCCATTTTTTCTCACCTGAAGCTATAGTTTCTGAAGGCTGACCAACATCAGACTTCACAACTTTGTCTGATGACTGCTTTTGATTATCATATTCCTTATACAATTTTTCTGCAATACCATACAGCAATTTTAAGTCTGTGTGAACTTTAAATTCTCCACCAGTAATTTTTGCTAGATCTTTAAGGTTACCGTCAACTTTTTGTTTAATTTCTTCAATAGCAAGCTTTTTTATCTCCTCTGGACTCTTTCCTTTATATTTAATGTCTTCAATTATTTTTTTAACATCAACTTCAATTACAATTTTATTTTCTTCTTTAAAGATAGTTACATTTGGCAGGTTTTGCTTTATTTCACCTAATCGTTCTGGCGTCAAATAGGGTATATCCCCTGTCAGAGTCCTTGATGCTAAAAAAGTTACCTTTCCTGTTCCTTTCTTTTGCTCCATTATTTGGACACCAAGATCCTCACTAGCTTGTGTGGTTTCTATAGGTGGATCATATTCTTCAAGTGGGTTGCCAATAATAGAACGTCCGCCATTTTTTATGTCGTGCCGCATTTCATCCCAGGACTTAAACCAATTCTTTGGCCATATAGGGTACACTGCACCCTTGACTAGAACTTTTACACCTCTACCCAGAAAACTTCCTACTCCCGAAGCTGCATCACCAACTTTAGCTAGTATAGAAGTAGATTTTTCATTTTTTCCTGTGAACATACATACCTCCAAGGTACTTTCTACAACTAAATACATTTTAATTATAGACGAAAAAATTTAAACTTCCATATCCATTATAAGATAGAATTATAGGGATTGCAACCATTATTTGCACACTGTCTAAAACATGTAGTATTTTCGCTACTTTTATTGTTCAATTTATTATAAAGAATACTCTAAATTATGTTTAAATGGAACACAAATAATATCATTGATGCAACTGGCGGAAGAGACGTAAATGGTTGTAATTGGATACATAGCTCAAATATTTCAACGGACACAAGAAGCATAAAAAAAGGTGATTTATTTATTGCCCTCAAGGGAAAGAATTTTGATGGCCATAATTTTTTGCATGAAGCGTTTTTAAAAGGGGCTATCGCTGCAATAGTGAGTGAGGGTAAATATAAAAGTTTCCCTCTCATTATTGTACAAGATACCCTGAAAGCTTTGCACGATATGGCATCATATTACATTAGAAATGTTCTTATTGATGCTAAAGTTATTGCAGTTACAGGCAGTGTCGGAAAAACCACTACAAAGGATATGCTACACACTGTTTTATCGCAATATGGAGTGTCCCATGCAAACGAAGGTAACTTAAATAATAATATAGGATTGCCTTTGACAATTCTGAAAGCTCCAAAAAACTGCCAGTACTTAATTCTTGAAATGGGAATGAATAAAGCTGGTGAAATAAAAGAATTATCAAAAATTAGTAATCCGAATATTGCAGTTATTACCAACATCGAACCTGCACATACTGAAAATTTTTCATCACTATTTGACGTTGCACAAGCGAAGTTAGAAATTCTGTATGGTATGAAAAATAACGGTACTTTGGTTTTAAGCAGAGATAATAAATATTATGATTATCTCTCATCACACGCCAATAGAAATGTAATAAGCTTCGGTAAAGATAAAAATGCTGAAGTTTGTTTACTAAACTTAATAAGAAACGATGAGTCTTCTGTCATTTCAGCACTATCTTCTGTCATCCCAGTGCTTGACTACTTGGATCCAGGAAGTTCAATTGCAAATGAGCATATCAGACGGTTGTATAATAAAGACTGGATTCCAGCGTCACGCGCTGGAATGACATCAAACCGAGTTGCTAATAGATTAAGTTTAAAAATCAGGCTGAGTGATAATCAAATTATAAACTGTAATTTACGTGTACAAGGTGAGCATTTTGCTTATTCGCTACTTGCTGTTGCAGCAGTTGTGCAAAGCCTCGGACTTGATTTATCAAAATTACCACTTGCACTTAAGAATTTTAGTGTAGCGAAAGGTAGAGGCAATATTCATAAGGTCAAATGCAATAAAAAATATATACATTTAATTGATGACTCCTATAACGCCAGCCCTGCTTCGATGAAAACTGCAATAAAAACTTTGAGTACATATTCTAATCAGAGAAAAGTAGCTTTGCTTGGTGATATGTTGGAACTTGGTGATGAAAGCATAGAGTTTCATACAGATTTGGTTAAGATTATCACAGAAAATAATATAGATAAAGTTTATACAGTTGGTAAATTTATGTTAGAATTGCATGAGCTTTTGCCAGATAATATAAGAGGCACGCATTTTAATGATTCTAATCAATTGAAAAGTGATTTAGCTAACATTATTCAGAATAATGACGCAATTCTAGTTAAAGGCTCACGAGGAATGAAAATGGATCTTATTGTACGGGAATTCGTAATAAAATATTAAGCGAAATCATTGTATTAATTTACAGTAACAAATTATTAGGAACTTTAATTGTGACAAAACGTGTAATTATTTTTGGTGGAACGGGGTTTATAGGGAAACACATCGTAAGACGCTTGGCAGCAGAAGGATATTTAATAAAGATATTCACTCGTAATCAGGAAAAAGCTGCTTGTTTAAAATTGTGTGGCAATTTAGGACAAATATCAATATTTAAAGGCGATTTTTTTGATGAAAAATCAGTTCTGGATGGTATGGAAGAATGTGATGTAGCTATAAACTTAGTGGGAATATTATATGAAGCAAAAAAGCACGATTTTTACGCTGTTCACGTTAAAATAGCTGAAAGGATAGCAAAAGCTGCAAAAATGAAAAATGTACCTATGATGATACATTTTTCTGCTATGGGAATAGAAAATAGCAAGTTGTCAAAATATGCCAAAAGTAAATTGGAAGGTGAAAAAGCTGTAACTTCAGCATTTCAAAAAGCAATAATAATTAGGCCAAGCCTTGTATTTGGTAAAGAAGACAACTTCTTTAATAAATTTGCAAGATTAGCAACTATTCTTCCTTTCTTACCACTAATTGGCAATGGAACAACTAAATTTCAGCCAATATGTGTAATAGACTTAGCTGAAGTGGTATATCGTATTATCAGTTTTAATAAGCAAGACAAGAAAATTTATAACATGGGTGGACCAAAGGTTTACTCTTTCAAAAGCTTATTGAAGTTTATTCTGAATGTTACTAACAGAAAGTGTTTGTTGATCAATGTATCTTTTCCAATGGCAAAGTTAATAGCTTTCTTTTTAGAAAATAAAATTATTTCTATGCTGCTAAAACCAATAACCGGAGATACGAACCCTATGCTTACTCAAGATCAGGTGAAAGTTATGATGAATAGTTCAATCGAAAAGTCAGTTGACCTTGAAACAATGAAGGTTCGACCATTAGCAATTGAAAATGTGGTGCCAGAGTACTTGAAGATTTATAGAAAGTATTGATAAAAGAGTGTGCCCGGTGGGATTCGAACCTACGACCCACAGCTTAGAAGGCTGTTGCTCTATCCAGCTGAGCTACGGGCACACAACATATATAAAATGCTTCTTAGTACAAGTGAAGTCAAGTACTTCGTGTGAATATGATGTTTATCTTGCGACACCTTGTCATTGCAGTTGTGTGTCGCGCGCTGCCAAAATTGGATGCGAGAAGTCTATTTATTTTAGAAAATATTATATAGAAACTTACTTGACACCCTTCGCCAGCGCCCTTATCATGATAGTGAAGCTATTGTATTTGCTTTCGCCAAT
>NZ_JAPQLM010000189.1:9129-17626 GCF_028981765.1 Wolbachia endosymbiont of Drosophila seguyi | reverse complement strand
CAGGTAAAGGATAATGGAGAAAGCGAATGCCATTTTGTAACGAAATGGATAGAATTTGTAACATTAATTCGCGTGAAAACGAGCAGACTTCCATTTGGTCCCTCATGACAAGAAACTTTGTTAACCACTTAAGGTAGGAAAGCAGATGATTACAAGTACAACTGTAAGTGCACCTACCAATAACTCCGAAGCATGGAACCAGTTACCCTGGAAGAAATGCCAAAAAGTTGTTATGAGGCTACAGAGGCGTATTGTTAAGGCTGTCCAACAAGGCAGATGGGGTAAGGTGAAAACTTTACAACACCTTCTCACACGCTCTTTTAGCGGCAAAGCTTTGGCGGTTAAGAGAGTAACTGAAAACCAAGGAAAAAACACAGCAGGTGTAGATCGTCAAATATGGTCAACTTGCAACACAAAATTTCAAGGAATAAAGCTATTAAAACAAAGAGGATACAAACCTTCTCCGCTAAAACGGATATACATCAGTAAGTCTAATGGCAAAAGAAGACCTCTTGGAATCCCTACGATAAAAGATAGAGCCATGCAAGCATTATACTTGTTTGCTTTGGAACCGATAGCTGAAACGATCAGTGATCGTCACTCTTATGGTTTTAGACCAAAAAGATCCTGCGCAGACGCTACTGTGGCTTGTCACTTGTTACTGGCAAGCCGTAACCAACTACAATGGATACTCGAAGGTGATATTAAAGGGTGTTTTGATAACATTAACCATGAATGGCTCATGAAGCATATTCCTATGGAGAAGAAAATTCTTCATAGCTGGTTAAAAGCTGGCTTCCTAGAATCAAAAACTCTGTATTCCACAACTGCAGGTACCCCACAAGGTAGTATCATCTCTCCAATACTAGCAAATCTAGCCCTAAATGGACTTGAAAAATCATTGGAAAGTCAATTTGGTAAACTTGGCAGTAAAAGAAGAAGCAAAATCAGAAGTGGAGTAAATGTAATCAGGTACGCAGATGACTTTATCATTTCAGGAATCACACGTGAAGTACTGGAAAATGAAGTAAAACCTCTAGTATCGTCCTTTCTTCAGGAGAGAGGTCTTATCCTTTCCGAAGAGAAAACAAAAATTACATCTATTACAACAGGGTTTGACTTTCTTGGTTGTAATGTACGCAGGTATAATAAGAAGTTAATTATAAAACCTTCAAAAGAAAGTATTAAGAAACTTCTTAATAAAGCACGTACATTGATAAAGGCAAACATAGCGAACACTCAGGCCGTACTAATCAAGTTGCTCAATTCCCTATTAAGGGGATGGGGAAATTACTACAGCCATGTGTGTGCGAAAAGAGCTTTTAACAAAATAGACCATGAAATTATGTGTGCTCTATGGAAATGGGCAAAGAAAAGACATCCTCGTAAAGGATTACGTTGGATAAAGAATCGTTACTTCAAGGTAATGAAACAACGCCAATGGGTCTTTGCTGCACCCATATGCAAGAACAAACCGAAAGAGATAAGGTATTTAAGACTGCTTAGGTTGATTGATATACCTATCAGACGACATGTTAAAATCAGGGCGGATGCAAATCCACTTGACTTAAAATGGAAAAAGTATTTTGATGAAAGAGTGAAACAAACAAAAATGTTAGCAAGCTCTTTCTCAAGAGAAGGTTCTCTACTGTTGGTGTCACCATTAAGAATGATGTTTTCTGAGGAATCATGAAGGACAAGCCGGTTCGAGAAAAGAAGGACTTAGATAAGGGGCTCAAGCGTAGTGTGGGGAAACCTGCATGCTGCGTTTCTAAGGGAGGGAGTAGTAGCAATACTACTTCCTTACCTAACCAGCTCGCTAGAGACAAGGGCTTCGAAAAACGCGCTCAATTATATGCCGCTAAAGCCTACTCAAGACAATTAGATAAATCTGGCAACTACATTGATTTAAAGAAAGTCTTCTTTATTGCTATATCAAATTGTAACTTACTTCCTGAAGAAGTTGATTATATTTCTACTCACAATATACGTGATATAAAAACTAACGGCCATTACTTAAAAGATTTTCAGTTTGTCTTTATTGAGTTGCCTAAATTCGCAAAAAATAAAGTAGAGCAGTTAGAAAGTATAGTAGAAAGGTGGTGTTTCTTTTTTAAATACGCAGAAGAAACAACAGAAGAGGACTTAAAAGAGATAGCAGAAAAAGCGCCAATAATAAAGCTAGCATATGATGAATGAGACAAGTTTCGTTGGAACGAAAAAGATTTAGTAGCCTATGAAGAAAGGATAATGGATCTACGCAAAGAAGAAGCTATTCTTGAATACAGACTTGATCTTGCTGAAGAGAAAGGTATACAAAAAGGTATAGAGAAAGGGAAAATTGAAGGGAAAATTGAAGTCGCAAAAGCAATGCTGGCTAATAATGTTGATGTCAACACTATTGTTAAGTTTACTGGCCTTTCTATTAGTGAGATTGAAGAATTAAGTGTGAACGGTTACGTTTATTTTTTATCCTTATCATCAAGTGTAAATAAGGTTATTGTAGAGATTAAGCCTATTATAACTATTATTAACGAAAATGGGGCAGCTTCTCTATAGCGCTCATCGCTTACAAGTTCATATATTCTAGTTGATATAGTTTCAAAATTAAATGGTCTTATAATGAGTGTTGCTGTGAGCTCTTTGATAGTATCCATAAATACGAGCAAAAATCCCGATAATATACTCTTCTTGATGAGAGGGATATGAACATTTAAACATGTGGAAATAGGTCCATGACCCATAGTATATGCAGTCCACTCAATTTCATTTGGTGTTTTTTTGAGCCCTGACTCTACCGCCTTGAAAGATATAGCAAAAAAACGAAATAAATATGAGTAAACTAATGCGCCAATAGTTCCTACCAAGCTAATTTCCACAACATATTGAGTAATGAAAGAGGATATTCTGCTTAAAAATATTATTATACTAATTGCGATAATTGCATTTGGAATTGCGTAGCCTAAAGAAATGAGACGCGCTATATTGTTGATTACCTTATTTTTACGCGCCGTATATCCAATCATTATTGCAATGCTAATTGAGATTAATGCGGTGATAAATGATAAACTAATGCTATTTGCTATTATGTTATAGAATCTTGCTTCGTATATGAAAAACCCCTTCTCTATGCTCCAATATATGAGCGGAATCATTGGCAAAATAAAACCTATTAAGATCGGCAATACACACATAAGATAAGCAAAGATCAACGGCATAGCGCCACTTATACTCCGTTTGTTGTGATAGTCCGAATTGGTATTGATTGAAGAGTAAGATATTCCTTTTTTTTGTAGTTTTTTTTCGATAGCTATTAGTATCACAACGAAAATTAATTCTGCAACTGCTAAAACAGTAGTTGAATATTTGTCATGCAGTAAAAACCAGGTGCGATATATTCCTGTCGTAAAAGTATCGATAGCAAGAAACTGTGGTGTGCCGAAATCTGTAATTACTTCCATTAGTACCAAAGACAACCCAGCTATAATTGATGGGCGTATGGAGGGTATGATAACAGAAAACAGGCTCTTCAATGAGGAGAACCCAAGCGTTGACGCAATAGTGACTGAGTTACTAACATTCTTTAGACTTGAGCGAACTAACATATAAACGTATGGATATAGGCTGAATCCCATTACTAATATTCCACCACCTAGGGATTTTATTTCAGGAAACCAATAGTCACCTTTGCTCCAATCTAAAATGTCTCTTAATAAGCTCTGCACCGGACCTGAAAACTCTAGCGTATTTACATAGACGAACGCTACTATATATCCAGGAATCGATATCGGAAAGAACAAAGCAATCTCAAAAATTTTACTTCCAGGAAATGAAAAAAATGTGGTGAGCCAAGCTGGAATTACTCCAAACATGAAAGATATTCCCCCTACTCCTACCATCAAAATTAACGTACTCAGTATATATTCAGGAAAAAGCGTACTGATTACCCATTCGGAATTCGCTGAATCTGTAAATAAGATTGATATTAATGATAATATTGGGCAGACGAATAATATGCTTACTAAAAATAAGAATATATTTTTAAATACTCTTAAAAACATTAATTTGAATCTATATTTTATATTAAAATGTTATATGTAAAAACTGAAGATATCCAGTAATTAACAGCCGTACTATTGAATATCTTTATAATTTTGTATATCATGTTTTCAGTTGATAAGTGAATAATCATGAGCTTCGTCATTGCAACTTTCTATCACTTTGTAGAACTCTCTAATTATTATGACATGAAAGACGAAATAAAAGCTGCATGCAACAACGTTGAGTTAAAGGGCACTATACTCCTTGCAGAAGAGGGTGTTAATGCAACAATATCTGGTGAAAGAAACGCAATTGATAAAATATTCGATTTTCTACGTTCTGATTATAGGCTAAGGGACCTTACATGGAAAGAGAGTGCAGCAGAATATCAACCATTTAGCAAGATGAAGGTAAAATTAAAAAGAGAGATTGTGAATCTTGGTGTAAGCAATCTTGATATTTCCCTTAGGGGTAAATATGTTGATCCAGAGCATTGGGATGATTTTACTTCTCAACCTGACGTTTTAGTAATAGATACACGAAACGAGTATGAAGTGAAATTAGGCAAGTTTAAGAATGCAATTAATCCACACACACAATGTTTCCGTGAGTTTCCTCAGTGGACAGAGTCATTTTCTGAGAGTAAAGACCTGAAAGTGGCTATGTACTGCACTGGTGGGATTAGATGCGAAAAATCTACAGCATATATGAAAAGCCTTGGATTTAGTGATGTTTACCATCTTAAAGGCGGCATTCTTTCTTACCTTGAAAAAACTTATAATAAAAATGGTAATTGGAAAGGAGAATGTTTTGTTTTTGATGATAGAATTGCTGTTGATAACTCACTTACTCCAAGCAACACAATAAAATGCATATTCTGCTCAAATCAAGTTTCAACTGATAAACTGAAATCAGTTCCACGTGGCCAAGTGGTTTGTTCTGATTGTAAACTTCAGTGTTATAGCTATAATAAATAAAACATCATACTGCTGCAGTTGTATGCACGTTGTGATTTGAGAGCAACCTCTACCAGAAAGGGTGTCATGCCAGTGCCCAGACACTGGCATCCAGGTTCTTTTTTTCTAGATTCCAGCGTCACGCGCTGGAATGACAATAAAGAGCATATGGTTATGCAAGAAGTCTATTTCTTACCCTTAATCAACTCTAAAGCCTTCTCCAGATCTATACTCTCAATATCTGCACCCTTGCCCAAAGCAACGTTTGTTTTACCGCATTTTATATAGAATCCGTACCTACCGTTGCAGATAAAAACTTCTTTTCCCTTTTCATTAACCCCGAGAGATTTTAACTCTTTGCGTGGACTGTTTGCAATAATTTGTACAGCTTCGCTCAATTCTGTATTCAGCACCTCTTTGGAGCTTTTCTTAAGAGAAAAGTATCTACCATCATAGAAAATATAGTACCCAAATCGCCCAAGGCCTATTTTTACTTCCTTTCCGGTTTCAGGGTGTTCTCCGATTACTTTTGGCAAGGAAAGTAACTGAGTAGCGGTGCTCAGATCAATCTCATTAACATTTATATCTTTTGGTATGGAAACCGTTTTTTTCTTTTTTAACTCGTTATTAAACTCCAGATAAAGTCCAAAAGGACCCTTTTTGATCATCACTTCTTGGTTTGTTATATCATCTATACCTAAACTTTTTGGATATTCTGAATTGTCGTTACTACCTGTAATTTCTTTTGTATGGTTGCATTCAGGATAGTTAGAACATCCAAGGAACACCCCGGCTTTTCCAAAGTTCAATTTCAATATGCCACCTAAGCAAGCAGGGCATTTCGTATTCACCTCTTTTCTTCCTTCTTCTGAACAAAACCAATCGATTACCAAATCGTGAATGCCGCTGAAAACTTCATCATGCGTCATTTGCTTGACAGAGTTTACATGACCAAAAAATGGCACCCAAAAGTGGCCTAATTCTTTTTTCCAATCTGCATGTCCATTTGAAATTAAATCAAGCTTCTCTTCCATTTGTGCTGTGAAATCATACTCTACACAACGCTGAAAAAAAGTTGCTAAAAATATAGTAACGATTTTACCGCGGCTGCTTGGAATAAACCTTTTGCTATCCAATGAAACGTACTCACGATCTTGTAATACCGAAATAATTGTTGCATAAGTTGATGGTCGACCTATACCGATTTCTTCCATTTTTTTTACGATACTTGCTTCACTATAACGAGGTGGCGGTTGAGTGAAATGTTGTTTTGGCTCAACTGAAATCAGCTTACACGCTTCCCCTTCCTTCATGGCAGGTAGCAGGCCTTCATTTTCGGCTTCTATGTTATCTTGGTAGACTCTATAAAAACCATCAAAGAATATACTTGATCCACTTGCTCGCAGAATTACTTTCTGGTCAGTAGAACTAATTTCGACTACCACTTGATCAAGAATCGCCGACTCCATTTGACTTGCAATGGTCCTTTTCCAGATTAAATCATACAATTTAAATTGCTCTGGCGTTAAGTAATCCTTAATACTACCCGGCGTTCTATTGATATCAGTTGGACGAATTGCTTCATGTGCTTCTTGAGCATTTTTGACCTTTTTTACATATTTACGAGGAGACTGCGGTAAATATTTATCACCATATAATGACTTAATTGACCCTCTAATTGAGTTTATAGCCTCATCTGCAATATGAAACCCATCTGTACGCATGTAAGTTATCAACCCTACAGTTTCACCACCAATATCGATACCTTCATATAAATTTTGCGCTATGCGCATAACACTTTTCACATTAAAATACAGTTTATTCACTGCATCTTGCTGAAGACTTGAAGTAATAAACGGAGGAAGCGGGTTTCTCTTAACTTGCTTGCGTTCTACTGTGCTTACAGCATATTGCCTTGATTCAATCTCCCTGACTAAGTTCTTTGCTTCTTCTTCATTCTTAATATCAAATTTTTCTAGCTTTTTATTGTCATAGTGGCTTAGCATAGCAAAAAAAGCCTCATCTTTGCTATTTTGCATTTCTGCTTTTATGCTCCAATACTCCTGTGTTATAAATTTACTAATTTCATCTTCTCGTTCGCATATAATCTTTAATGCAACAGACTGCACTCGCCCTGCAGACTTGCTTCCCGACAATTTTGTCCACAGCAGTGGTGACAAACTAAATCCAACTAGATAATCCAAAGCTCTACGTGCTTGTTGTGCACGCACTAAATCCATATTAATTTCACGTGGATTTTTTATTGCTTCTTGTACTGCTCTTTTTGTTATCTCGTTAAAGACTACTCTATAAATGTTGTTTTCATTACTGATTGCTTTCTTTTCTTTTAATGTCTCTATCACATGCCAAGCCATTGCTTCCCCTTCTCTGTCTGGGTCTGTTGCAAGATATATATCTGATGTTTTGCTTGCGGCTTTTACTAGCTCTTTTATATACTTTTCTGCTTTTTCAATGGTTTCATACTTTATAGTAAAATCATTATCCGGATCGACAGAACCGTTTTTTGCTGGAAGATCCCTCACATGTCCAAAGGATGCAGCTACTTTGAACTCTTTACTCAAATATTTACCTATTGTCTTTGCTTTCGCAGGTGATTCAACTATTAATAATGCCATATTGTTAATTATTTTAGTACTTAAAGATAATATGTTGAGAAATATACAATGAAAAGTAAAAAAATATTTTAATGGT
Organism: Wolbachia endosymbiont of Drosophila seguyi; assembly: GCF_028981765.1. Taxonomy (NCBI): domain Bacteria; kingdom Pseudomonadati; phylum Pseudomonadota; class Alphaproteobacteria; order Rickettsiales; family Anaplasmataceae; genus Wolbachia; species Wolbachia endosymbiont of Drosophila seguyi. The sequence continues at coordinate 9,917 of NZ_JAPQLM010000189.1, read as the reverse complement.
TCTTGTGAATTTTACGAACCGGGTTGTGGGACCTTTTCAGAAAACCCTTGGACGTTGCTATTTTTAAGTGACTTTGAAGGCTCATTACAATAGTATATGATCGCAGCAGCAACGAGAAGCTAGATTCCAGTGTCAGCTACTTGCATGACAAAAAAAGGAGCGCTGGGATGACATCCTCCCTTGTGGAAATTGCTCTCAAATCACAATGCCCGTACAGCCGTAACCCTAGAGGTACTGTTTCTCACCCACTGCAAATATTGCACGGTACTGTCCACTTGGTCGTCGTGGCGCGTTTCAGGAAACATTAAAATCTCATACTCAAAATCGTTCAGCCATACTGCTTGATGTGGCAGAAAAACCTTGCCAGACTCTATAATCGGAACAATTTGATGAAATCGAGTGAGCTTGTCATCATGTGGCACTATTTCAATCATCGGTAAATCACTGTTTGTCTTTAGCTCTTGCACCAATTGTTGACCACTTGTTTTTGCTTCGATTAAAATTGCGTGTGGCGTCCATCTTGCAGCTAGTGACAAAACCTGTTCTTTAAGCTTTGGATACTCAAGCTTTGCGCGATATACGTCGAGTAAATAGAATTTATTATCTATTTTTGCCCAGGTGGTGCAGACACTAAAGTTGCTCATGTTACTTGTTGAAACCGCAGTATCCCAACTTTGTGTTATATGCGAGAGATTATCAGGAAATTTTTTATAGCGTTTCAGAGGTTGTCCGGAAACAAGTAAAAGGCTATAATATCTGAAATTTTAGTACGGGGTAAAGATGAGAAA
>NZ_JAPQLM010000189.1:0-9079 GCF_028981765.1 Wolbachia endosymbiont of Drosophila seguyi | reverse complement strand
GAGGGAGTAGTAGCAATACTACTTCCTTACCTAACCAGCTCGCTCGTGATAAAGGCTTTGAAAAACGCGCACAACTTTATGCTGCTAAGGCTTACTCAAGACAAGCTGATAAATCTGGTAAATACGTTGATTTAAAGAAGATTTTCTTTATGGCGATTTCAAATTGTACCTTATTCCCTGATAAGCTTGACTATATATCTAGCCATACCATAAGAGATGAAAAAACCAATGAGCATGACTTAAAAGATTTTCAATTTATCTTCATAGAGCTGCCAAAATTTCCTAAGAGTAGAGAAGAACAACTAGAAAGTGTAGTAGACCGTTGGCTATTTTTTTCAAATATGCAGATGAAACAACGGACGAAGATCTCAGAAAAATTGCGGAAAAATCACCAATAATAAAGCTAGCATATGATGAATTAGATAAGTTTCACTGGAATGAAAAAGATCTAATAACTTATGAAGAAAGAATAATGGATCTGCGCAAAGAAGAAGCCATTCTTGAATACAGACTTGATCTTGCTAAAGAGGAAGGTAGAAAAGAGAGGGAAATTGAAGTCGCAAAGAATCTACTTAAAGCAGGTGTTTCTTTTAATATTATAGCTCAAACTACTGGTCTTTCTATGAGTGAGATCAAAGAATTGCAGAATTAAGTGTGAATGGTTACGAAAAATATAAGTTTTTGCGATAAACGACATAGTGATGTATTTGTTGTTCAGCATGTCAGTGGAATATTTTCTGGTATCTATTCAGATGCATGGCTAATGCTGAAACAAAAATTCCAGTGCTCCTTTTTTTGTCATCCCAGTCTGGGATCCAGATTGGGCACTAAGTTGGTAAACACGAAAGCGCTTTACAACGTTTTTGATGGAACTGTGCAAAAGGACTGGATACCAGTGTCAGCTACTTGCATGACACCCATTTGTTCCTATAGTTGCTTTTCTCGTCTACCTTATTTTGCCACTCATCTGAACAGATACCCATTTTGGAGGGATACCAATAATAGTTGTGAGCGGTACAAGTTTAGTCCATATACCTTCCAAGCATAACACGCTCACGAAACTTTAATGCGATAGCTTGGTTTCTACTGAAAGACAGCATTATGCCAAGTGCGATGCTCGAAGATAAAAGAGAAGAACCACCATAGCTAAGTAACGGCAGGGTTATGCCGGTGGTAGGAAAAACACTCAATGTTACCCCTATGTTTATTATGAATTGTGTGATGAATTGCATTGAGATACCGAGAATCACCAACAGATTAAATAATTCATTTTCCCTATATGCAATGTAAAGCAAGCGGGCGGAAATGATGCCAAATAACATCAATGTGGCTAAGCACGTAATCAAACCAAATTCTTCTGCTAAAACAGAAAACACAAAATCTGTATGACAATCAGGAAGAGAGGCTTTTACGCTACCTTCACCAGGTCCAACTCCAGTTAATTGACCTCTTTTGAATGCTTCTAATGATTTTGTGACTTGAAAGTTATCGCGCTGCGTAAAAAAGACAAAATTGTAAATCCTTTGCTTTATATGTGGGAGGCATAAGTAAGCTATTGTAGTTCCAGTTGTGGCCATTCCTATTATGCATAGAAAGTATAAAAATGGTATACATGCAATAAACATTTGACCGATAAAAGAATATGTTAAAAGCATAGACATACTGAAATCAGGTTGCAAAAGTAACAACACAAAAACTAACAGAAATATTATGATTGATATGTGTATTTTAAACTTCATTTCGCTGGCCAAGATACTAGCTATAACAACAGAAAAAAATGGCCTTACGAACTCAGATGGTTGAACAGAAATTTTGACAATATGTAACCATCGTTTCGCACCTTTTACCTCTATACCAAGTATTATCGCAGTTGCTACTAGAATAGTAAATAAAGCGAAACCTGCGAATGAGAGGTTAAGTATAGTTCTTGTGTTGAGAAAAGAAAATGTCACCAAGGTAATTAGTGACAGGACTATATAAATTGTATGGCGCCGTATAAAATAATCCTGTGGTAGAGAAAGACGCTGCGCAATTACAGGGCTTGCTGAATAAACAAGAATGAAGCTTATAGTGAGCAAAAAAAACACTGGAAGGATGAGATAATAATCCAGCGTTCTATACCAGAGTTTAATATTCATTTTGTTCCAATGTGTAATGCCACTATTCCATAGCTCATATTATGAAACTTAACATTCTTAAAGCCTACCTCTTCAATTTCCATTTTAAAATCAGCCTGAGTTGGAAACTCTCTAATGCTCCTCACTAAATATTCATAAGAACTCTTGTCTTTAGCAACTATGCTGCCAATTTTAGGAATTACTTTAAATGAATATAAGTCATAAAGTTTGGTAAATATCTCATTTTGATAGTGCATAGGGGCAAATTCTAAGCAGATAAATTTCCCATGTGGTTTTAATACCCTGTGCGCCTCATTTAAAGCCTTCTTGCGGTCAGAAACATTTCGAATGCCAAAAGCTATTGTGCAATAATCAAATTCGGAGTCTTCAAATGGTAAACTTTCTGCACTTGCACATACCCAATCAAAATTAATTTGGTTTGAATTTATAGCTTTATCACGTCCTCTGTTTAGCATGTTTTGATTTATATCGCATACTGTAACCTTAGCACTTGGCTCTTTTCTTACTACTCTTATTGCTATATCTCCAGTTCCTCCAGCAACATCTAAAACCTTAGAGTTTTTTGTAAAATGCACACTATTTACCATCTTATCTTTCCATAATCTGTGCATTCCGAGGCTCATTATATCATTCATGGTGTCGTAGCGACTTGCCACGGAATCGAATACCTCTTTAACTAATTGTGATTTCTTCTCGATTTTTATAGTAGACATTACGTAAAAACTCCTTTATAATTAGTAAAAATTAATTTGAATTAACACAAATGTCAACGACAGGCCTTGAGCCTGTTAAAATCTTCTTCAGCGTGGTATGATGACCGAGTTAGTAGGCTTGATGCAACCACTAAGAAACCTTTGGAGTAAGCAATGTATTTATAATGCTCAAACTCTTCTGGGGTAACATACCTATCAAGTTTTGCATGTTTTGGAGTTGGTTGTAGATATTGACCAATTGTAATAAAATCAACCTCAGCACTGCGCAAATCGTCCATAACCTGAAGTATTTCCTCTTTTGTTTCTCCAAGACCAACCATAAGCCCTGACTTTGTGAAAACTTTAGGATTAATCTGCTTTACCATCTTCAACAAATATAGTGAATGAAAATAGCGAGCTCGTGGTCTTATTTTTGCATACAATCTCGGCACTGTTTCAATATTGTGGTTATAGACATCAGGTGATGCAACAGCGATTGCTTCAAATGCTCCTTTCTTATTTAAAAAATCAGGAGTTAAAATCTCTATTGTTGTTTCTGAAGTTATCTTTCTAATTTCTTCTATGCACTGTATAAACTGATTTGCGCCACCATCTGGCAAATCATCACGATCAACGGAAGTAATGACAACATGTTTTAAGTTTAACTTTTTTATTGCTTTTGCTAAATTTTCTGGTTCATGAGGATCTAGTTTATCAGGAATGCCAGTTGCAACGTTGCAAAATGCACAAGCACGAGTGCAAACAGAACCGAGAATCATCACAGTAGCATGACGTTTATTCCAACATTCACCAATGTTTGGACATGCAGCCTCTTCGCACACTGTATGCAAGTTATGCAGTTTAACGATGTTTAAGGTCTCATTGAATACTTCACCGGTCGGAGCTTTTGCTCTGAGCCATTGAGGTTTGCTATGCATCTGAAACTGCTAACTCTACCTCTTGCTTTACTAAAACTTTTTTCAACCTTCTTTTTATCTTCTGCGCTTTCTCACTTAGTTTAATCGTTCTTGTGTTGAGCAAAAAAGCATCTAAATCACCTTTGTAATCTATAGTTCTCAAAGTTCTTGTTGCCACACGAAATCTAAACTTTTTATTCAATATATCACTTGTCAACGTAACCTTATGTAAATTTAAAAGAAAGGTACGCTTTGTTTTACGATTCGAATGTGATACCTTATTACCAAAAGATTTTTTTCTATTTGTTAATTCACAAACTCTACTCACTTCAATATACCAAATTATTCTATGTACTTAGATTACCTTATATAGTCAAATAGTCAATACTCTCTTGCTTAATTTTTATACCATATACTGCTTTATAACCAAAAAATATCGTAATTTTTTCTATTATAAGAGAAATCATATGCTGAATTTCCAATGCTTTGCTGCCATTTGTTACTACCAGATGCAACACACCCGAATTTATATTCTGTGCATATGAGATCTTTTTCGGTTTTGTACACTCTGCTATTTCTTTCCCTACTATATTTCGCCAGTTTAAAATAAGACGTATTTCATTTTTACTAATCTTATTTTTCATGCATTTTAATGCATAGTTTTCAATTATAGACTTTAATTTTTTTGGACCGCTACGTTTGAGCATTTTTCTGTTTTTTTAGTAAGTAGATAATATAAAAGTATACATATAACTTGAGATTTTGTCATTACTGCTACATGTTTGTGAGATACCGTGACGGTATGACCATAATCGTCACTCCGCAACGCATATTGCATAGTCGTCATTCCGCGGCGTGTTCGCGGAATCTAGCTCTGGTCACGCTACTTAGATGACAACCTTCTAACTGCTTTACAAAGGCTCTACCCTCTGGCCTCACACCGTAAAAGCAGTATTTTTATGCAAAACTTATCTCAACGTAGCACTTGTCAAGATCGTTCCATTCAAAAATTTTTGTTTTGCTTCATAATTAACCTTATAGCTGTTTTAATTGTAATTGGTTAAATTATTATTAACTTGCCAGGCTAGATCCAAAAAATAGCATAATCAATATGCAAATTGCAAGAGAAATCACGTTTGCGTATGGTTTATTGCTATGCAGTTAATCTTTCCTCAATCCAAGCTGCTTGAATAGCTTCGAGTATTTTTTCGTTACAGCGTTTTTCATCATCATCAAATTCCTCTAAACTCAATACCTTTTTTTTAAGCTCAGTGAATCTAATACTAATTATATTCTCATCTGGAAATTTTTCTTCCAGAGCTTCTACAATATCTTCTATATCAAGCCATTTCATACTTTTTTGTATTTATCTGCTAAGTTAAATTGGTGCCCATGGGGAGACTTGAACTCCCAAGGTCGCAAAACCCACGGATTTTAAGTCCGCTGCGTCTACCGATTCCGCCACACGGGCTTTTTTTATCTATCTAGAGTAAAACTCTACTACTAAATTGACTTCCATGTCTGCTGAATAAGGAACCTCAGAATATTGAGGTGACCTCAAATACTTCACTGAATGCTCTTTACTATCTGCTTCTAAATAATCCGGAGCCTTGCGCTCTTGTTTTTGTTCAGCCTCTACTACTACAGGGATTTTTGCTGCCCTTTCTCTTATTTTTATTATATCACCTGGCTTCACTCGATAACTCGATATGTTAACCACCTTATCATTAACTGTAACGTGCTTGTGAGATATGAGCTGCTTTGCTGAGTAAATTGTTGGAACAAGACCAGAGTGGTATAAAACAGAACTTAATCTCGATTCTAAGATACCGATAAAATTATCAGCCGTATAACCCTTTCTGTTATAAGCATCTAAAAATGTACGTCTGAGCTGCTTACTTGAAATCGCATAGTAAAACTTAAATTTCTTATGCGCAGCAAACTGCTTACCAAAGTCGGATAACTTCTTGAATCCAAGAATACCATGTTGACCTGGAGGGTATTTCCTTTTGTTGACTGGGTCTTTAGCTCTACCCCATAAATTTACACCAAGTCTACGGCTAATCCTATACTTTCTAGTGATAACAGTTGTCATATAAAAACTCTCACGATTTAACTTTAGATTATTAAGGATTTTAGCACTCAGTGTCAACTTGTTTTTGCTGATATAATCTTTTATACTTCATTTTTAAGTTTTTCTATTAACACATGAATCATTCACATTTAAAATCTATGGCAAACGCCATCCGTTTTTTATCAATTGATGCAGTACAAAAAGCAAACTCTGGACACCCAGGTATGCCACTTGGCATGGCAGATGTTGCAACTGTTTTGTTTGCTAAATATCTGAATCATAATCCTGATGATTCTAAATGGTTCAATAGAGATCGCTTTGTTTTATCAAACGGTCATGGGTCAATGTTACTATACTCAATATTATATTTGACAGGTTATATTAACGTAGATGAGCTAAAAAACTTCAGACAAATGGGATCCAAGACCCCAGGTCATCCAGAGTTCGGCTTGACTTCCGGGGTAGAGGCAACAACAGGCCCGCTCGGTCAGGGGTTTGCCGCTGCTGTTGGCATGGCACTTGCTGAATCGATACTTGAAAAGCAGTTTAGAATCAATCACTACACTTATGTGATGCTAGGGGATGGCTGTCTTATGGAAGGAATAAGCCATGAAGCAGCATCACTTGCTGGGCATCTTAAATTGAATAAGCTTATAGCTCTTTTTGATGATAATGATATTTCTATAGATGGCGCTACTTGCCTTTCCTGTTCTGACGATGTAGAGAAACGCTTCTTAGCGTATGGATGGAATGTTGACAAAATTGATGGCCATGATTTTGATGCCATATCCCTTGCAATAGAGCAAGCAAAAAAGTCTGATAAACCTACAATGATCTGCTGCAAAACTATTATCGGAAAATTTTCAAGCCGTGCTGGCACATCCTCTGCTCACAGTGGTGCTTTTTCGGAGGAAGACATAAAACAGATGAGAGAGAAATTAAACTGGAATTATGAACCATTCCATGTACCAGAAGATGTGAAAAATGCCTGGAAGAAAACTGTTGAGAGAGCAAAACAAAACTACACGATGTCATTCCAGCGCGTGACGCTGGAATCCAGGAAAGAAGAAAAAGAATGGATCCCAGTGTCAAGCACTGGGATGACAAGAGAGAGTACTGGAATGACAGAAGAGAATGCTGGGATGACAGGGTATCATGCAGAACTTCAAAGACGGTTAGATAAACATCTACCAGATAATATCGCTGGTGTTTTAGCTGACCTGAAGAAACAAATATGTGAGCTAATGCCAAACGAAGCTACTCGATCTTCTTTCGGCAGAGTAATGGAACTTTTAACTGAGTCTATGCCGGAATTAATCGGCGGTTCTGCTGATCTTACCGGGTCAAATTGCACTAAATATGAGCACATGCAGGTAATAAATAGCAATAATTATAGTGGCTCTTATGTCCACTATGGAGTGAGAGAGCACGCTACGGCAGCATGTATGAATGGTATGGCACTTCACGGCGCGATTCTTCCTTATGGCGGCACTTTTTTGGTATTTTCCGACTATTGTCGTCCTGCTATACGTCTTTCAGCTCTGATGAAGCAGCAGGTTATGTATGTCATGACTCACGACTCAATTGGAGTGGGAGAAGATGGCCCGACTCATCAGCCAATAGAGCATTTAGCCTCTTTGCGTGCTATACCAAATCTATATGTTTTTAGGCCAGCCGATGCAGTTGAAACTCTGGAGTGTGTTAGCATTGCACTCGAAAAGAAAGAATCTCCAGCACTGTTTGCGCTCTCAAGGCAAAACGTAAGTTACATGCGCAAGTTCTACTCTGATATCGATCAATCTGCTAATTTATCGAAGTTTGGTGCATATATTTTGTGTGAATGTTCAAAAGAATTAAAAGTGACGATATTTGCTACGGGGTCCGAGGTTGAAATTGCAGTTGAAGCAAGGGAGAAATTGCAGGAAAAGGGTATAGGTACAAGGATTGTTTCTATGCCATGCTGGAGGCTTTTTGACGAGCAAAGCGATGAATATAAAGCGGCAATATTAAATAATGACAGCATTAAAGTTGCAATTGAAGCCGGAAGTGAAATGGGTTGGCATAAATATATAGGTTCAAACGGTATATTTATTGGCATGAAAAGCTTCGGAGAATCAGCACCTTATAAAACACTCTATGAGCATTTTAATATCAGCGCAGATCATGTGGTAAAATGTGTGTGTGAGAAACTGGTTTACATTCAGTAGACTTCTTGCATAACCATATGAAAGCCCACTCTTCTTTGTCATCCCAGTACGTGACGTTATTTCCATCCAAGATGATGTCATTCCAGCACTTGACACTGGCATCTAGTTTTCTTTACAAATTCACCAAAAGTGCTTCATTCTATAACGCAAAACCCATACTCACCAAACCCAATGCATTACTTGCAATTAAGTTTCCTGGATCCCAGTGTCAAGCACTGGGATGACACCTTTTCCGGTAGAAGATCACTATCAAATCACATTGCTCTGGTCATTATGATCACCATTATTTTGTTCAACTGATTGATCGACCCCAGGTGAAGAAGAATCATCATAAGGTTGTGTGTCAGACTTTTCTTCGTCAGACCCAAACAACCATGAAAAAAAAACACCAAAAAATGATGCAATTAATGAAAAAGGCTTCATAAGTATACTAAACAAACTACCAAAAAAAGAGCTCGGCTGTTCTTCTGTTTGTGCAGGTTCTGTGGAAGCAACAGGACCTACATCGTTGTCTTGTACATCAGTTCCTTGTTCTGCACTGGTGGTGCTGGTTTTTTCCCCTTCTTTGCTATTATCTGATTGTAGTTCAGTATCATCACCTACTCGTTTTTCTTCCTCTTGACCCCCTTCACTATCTGTCGATGATCCACCCGCTGAACCATCATCAGATTTTTCTGCGGGTTGCAATAGAGTTTTTATTCCTTCATCAGTGGCTAATTTGAAAGGAGTGTTTCCATGTTTATCTTCTATATTAACATCGATTCCATCTTTTCCCAATAGGGCTTCTACTGCCTCTTTATGGCCCTTTACAACGGCCCAATGTAAAGGAGTCTGTTCTGCAAGTTTATCTTTTATATTAACATCGATTCCTTCTGCTCCCAGTAGAGCGTTCAATACATTTATATCTATGTTGTCCTTTTTAGCAGCCAAATGCAAAGGAGTCCTGTCATCTTTATCTTGTGCATTAACATTGATTTCTTTTGCTCCCAGTAGAGCGTTCAATACATTTATATCTATGTTGTCCTTTTTAAGAACAGAATGTAAAGGAGTA